>NZ_BAABBE010000015.1:0-222910 GCF_039537795.1 Lentzea roselyniae | reverse complement strand
AGACGGAATATGTCTGGCAATCTGGTAAAACTACTCAAAGGAATACTCCTGACGAGGAGTATTCATATTACTGACTGTGTTATCGGCACGCTGTTGAGTTCTCAAAGAACACGCGCTCACCGGATCCGATCTCCGTTTCCGGAGAGTTTCACTCGGGGCTTGTGTTGCTGAAGCTTATTTTGTCCTGCTCGCCGGTGTCAAATCGGCCTCTCAGAGGCCCTTTGTCTTCCGGCTTGTGCCCCGCTCGTTCCGGTTTTGATTTCCGGCCCGTTCCGCGCTGGCAGAGAGAACATTACACCGGGGTGATTCGATCTCAAAATCGGGGGGTCACCTAGGCCCGGCACCGCCGTTGACCTGCAGGTTCTCGACGCGGAACACCGGGTGGCGGTCGGCCTCCGCCTCGAACGCCGAGACCGGGCCACCGACGCGTGCGTCGAAGAATGGCCTCGTCACCGGCTCCTTCCGCGCGTAAGCGGCCAGCACCGGCGCCGCGACGGCAGCGGAAACCTCCGTCAAACGCACTCGACGTGACCTGCGTCCCCTTCGCACGACCGCCTCGCCGGCGGCCCGTGCGTTGTGCACCCAGTCGCGAACTCCGTACGGCGCGACGAACCACTCCTGCCCGTCGTGACGCATCAGCCTGATGGGGATCGTGCGCTCCACACCGCTACGCCGCCCGCGGATGGACAGCAGCACGTAGTAGGAGGGCGCGATGCCGAGCTTCACGGCGCCACTGATGGCGACGTTGCCGACGCGGCGGATGAGGGTCGTGCGGTAGGTCTTGGCCACAACGTCAATCATGGACCTTGTGCTCGACGTGCTCGTGATCGGTGGTGGCCCGGCCGGCCGTGCCCTGGCCCGCGCCTGCGCGCAACAAGGCCTCGACACCGCGCTCGTCGACCGTCGTCCGCACCGCGTCTGGACTGCGACCTACGGCGCGTGGGCCGACGAGCTCCCACCCGACACCCCGGTAGCCGCGACAAGCACCGTGGTTCGCGCCTACGCGCGCGAGGAGCACCTGATCCCACGCACCTATGTCGTGCTCGACAACGCACGCCTCCATGAGCTGCCCGATGACGTGAAGGTGCTCCAACGCCCAACGGAAGCGCGCTACACGTTCAACGCCACCGGTGCGCGCAAGGGCCGTGCCGAGCAAACGGCGGTAGGTACGGTCATCGAGTCCGACAGCACCGAGACGACGTTGATGGACTGGCGCAACGGCGACACGTTCCTCTACACGGTCCCACTCGGCGACAACAAAGTCCTCGTCGAGGAGACATGCCTCGCCGGTCGGCCGGGGGTGCCACTCAGCGAACTCCGCCGCAGACTCCACGCACGGCTGGAACCCGGCCAACGAGAGGAACGCGTCCGCTTCCCCCTCGACGCACCTCGGCACAAGGACCTCGCGTTCGGCGCGTCAGCAGGCTTCATCCACCCCGCGACGGGCTACAGCGTCGCCACCTCACTGGCGCTCGCCCCGAAGGTCGCCGAGGCCGTCAAAGCCGGCGACGACCCGAAGCACGTCATCTGGTCCCGCAAAGCGCGCGTCGTGCACGCCATGAGGCGGTTCGGCCTCGAGGTGCTGCTCCGCCTGGACGCGGACGAGACCAGGGACTTCTTCGAGCTGTTCTTCCTGCTCCCGCCGGAGCTGCAGCGCGCCTACCTGTCCGGCCGCGAGGACGTACGCGGTACGTCCGCCGCGATGGCGAAACTGTTCCGCGCGGCACCGTGGCGCCTTCGCGCCAAGATGATGAACACCTGGTGAACCCTCTTGGAGCTGCGCGTTCGTCCCTGCACGATCTGAGACGTGCCCGCTTTGCTGGATGACGTCAGGTTCGCCTTCCAGCCGCTGTTCAACCTGAACACCGGGGGCGTCGTGGCGGTGGAGGCTCTGGCCCGGCCGCACGACGGCAGCGTGCAGGATCTCCTCCAGACCGCCTTCCAGGCGGGACTGCTGACCAACGCCGATGTCGGACTCGCCTGCCGTGCCGTGCGCTCGGCAGCCGACCACGACCTGCTGCTGCCGTTGCACATCAACCTGCTCGCGATCACGGTCGCGGACAGGCCCGAGGTCATGAGCCCCCTCTACGGCGCGCTCAGGGATGCCCGGCGCACGCCGGACAGCATCGTCATCGAGGTCGGCGAGCCGTACTCGCGGGCCAACCGCGCCCGGCTCGCCCGCGGCCTCCAGACGTTGCGGAACAACGGCTTCCGCATCGCACTCGACTGCGTGGGCGAAGGCGACGTACCGCTCGGCCTTCTCACGAGTGCCTCGCCGGACTTCATCAAGCTCGACCGCGAGATCGTGCGCACGTTGCCCGACGACGCAGCGCGGTGTGCGCTCGTGCGGTCGTTGGTGCACCTCGGCGAGTACACGGGCGGTCAGGTCGTGGCCGAGGGTGTGGAGACCGAGGCGCAGCTGACGTACCTCCGCAAGCTGGGCGTGGGGCACGCTCAGGGCAACATGCTCGCGCCACCGCAGCGAAGACCAGCGGTGAACGCCCGCATCGCTCCAGAGGCTGTCACGGAGACCGGGGAGATCCGCAGGCACGCCGGCCCCAGGGTGACGGACTTCCTGCACCCCGCCACGACGTTGCCCGAACACGCCACGAGCGAGGAAGTGCGCGAGGTGCTGGCGAGCCAGCCGACGGTCACGGGCGTGGTGCTCGTCGACGACGAGGGGCGCCCGAAGTGGTCGGTGGACCGCAACCGGTTCCTGCTCGCGGTCACCGGGCCGTACGGGCACGCCCTGCACGCCAAGCGCGAGGCGGCGCGGCTCGCGGACAAGCCGCACATCATCGGCACCGAGGCGTCGGCGCTCGATCTGCTCGACGTGGTGGCGCATGCGAACCGTGAGCGCACCAACGACGACCTCATCGTCGTGGACCACAACGAGCGGTGCATGGGTGTTGTGCGTGTTGCGGACGTGGTGCGTGGTGTTGCCGAGCTGAAGGTGGAGCAGGCGGCCGCGCTGAGCCCGCTCACGCGCCTGCCCGGCAGCGACGCGCTCGCGAAGGAGGTCGACCGGCGCATCGAGGCCGGCGAGATCTTCGCGGTGTCGTGGCTGGACGTCGACAGCTTCAAGCAGGTCAACGACACCGTCGGGTTCGCGGCCGGTGACGACCTGATCCGCGAGATCGGGCACGACCTGGCCGAGCTCGCGAACGCGTTTCCCGGCGTGCAGGTCGGGCACGTCGGTGGCGACGACTTCCTGATCCTCGCCGGGCTCGACGAAACGGTGCCGTTGTCCGCCCGTTTGCTCGACAAGCCGTACACGGCGGAGGGACGACACATCACCCTCTCTCTTGCGACCCTTATCTGTGCCGCGGGGTCAGTGGGGTCGTATCGCGAGGTGTCGCGGTTGCTGGCACCAGTCAAGGAACACGCGAAGTCGCTCACCGGGTCGAGCTGGGTCATGGGACGGCCGGGCAGCGAACGACGCGATGTGCTGAGGGGTGCCGCGCAACGCGCGGTGAGTTGAGAAGTACAACCAAACGCCTCCTGTGCGACGACCTGATCACTCATAGCATCGAGGTCGCTACTCAGCGCACAGGAGGTTCGGCGTGCAGGTCGGCAGCAGAACTCAATCGGTACCCGCGCAACGCACGAGCATCGACGGACTCCTCACCGTTGGGGTGGAAGAAGAATTCGTTCTCGTTGAAGCCTCCACCGGCCATTTGGCCAACCGCGCCAACGAAGTGCTCACCGGCGCCGACCGCTACGAGGTCGACCTGCAGCCGGAGATCGCGCAGTACCAGGTGGAATCGGCCAGCGGGATCTGCACGGACATGACCGCGCTGCGCGACGAGCTCGCGGTCGCGCGCCGGGCGTTGATCGAACGGGCTGCGCGCCACGACGCGCGACTGGTCGCGACCGGAACTCCCGTGCTGGGGCTGACGATGCCCACGCCGCTGACGGACTCCCCGCGCTACCACCGGATGGCGCAGGAGATGGGCGCGCTCACCAACGACCTCGCGATCTGCGGCTGTCACGTGCACATCGGGCTGCCGGACGACGAGTCGAAGATCTTCGTGAGCAACCACCTGAGGCCGTGGCTGCCGACTTTGCTGGCACTCGGCGCCAATTCGCCGTACTGGCTCGACGGCGACACGGGTTATGCGAGCTGGCGCTACGTGGTCTGGAACCGTTGGCCCACTTCGGGTGCGCCGCCGCACTTCGACTCCGCGGCCGACTACTGCGCGGCACGGGACGAGATCGTCGCGAGCGGTGCGGCGATGGACGCCGGAATGCTCTACTGGGACGTCCGGTTGTCCGCGCACCACCCCACGCTCGAACTGCGGGTGTCGGACGTCGCGCCGACGGTGGAGGAAGCCGTCCTGATGGCCGCTCTCGTGCGCGCGATCGCCTCCACCGCACTGAGTTCCGGTGCCGCGCCCGTACCGATCCCTCCGCACCTGCTGAAGGTCGCGATGTGGCGTGCCGCGCGCGATGGCCTGGAGGGCTTCGGCATCGACCCCGTGACGGCCTCGCCGACACCCGCGTCGGCGATCGCCGCGTCGTTGCTGCGGTGGGTGCGGCCCGCGCTGGAGTTCGCCGGCGACTACGAGATGGTCAGCGACGGCCTCGACCGGTTGCTGCTCGACGGCGCGGGTGCGGCACGCCAGCGGAGGGCGTTCGCGCGGCGCGGAAGGCTGGACGACGTCGTGGGATTCCTTGTCGCGCAGACTTCACCGGTCTGACGAACCTCCAGGTGATGTTCACTCGATCGGGTACATCTCGGGTCGGCTTGGTGCCACTCCAAGCCTGGATCCGGTAGTTAGTCCCCGTGGCCACCCCCATCTGGGCACCGGGAGTGAACGGCCCGGAGAAACCCAACACCGCGCGAGTCAGGGACTACTGGCTCGGAGGCACCCACAACACGGAGGCCGACCAGGAGCTGGCGGCCCACCTCGTGTCCGCGGCGCCGCACCTGCCGTACCTGTGCCGGACCCACCGCGAGTTCCTGGGCAGGGTCGTCAGCCGGCTGACGAGGCTGGGGATCCGGCAGTTCATCGACCTGGGCTCCGGGCTGCCCACCACGGCCAACGTGCACCTCGTCGCACCCGACGCGCGCGTGGTCTACGTGGACATCGATCCGGCGGTGGCGAGCCAGGGGCGCGAGATCATCGCGGACAACCCACAGGTCTCGTACCTCTGCGCGGATCTGTGTCAGCCGGAGAAGGTGCTGGACTCGCCGGAGGTCCACACCACGCTGGACCTGTCGGAGCCGGTCGCCGTGCTGGTGCTGGACGTGCTGCACTTCGTCCCGGACAGCGCGGAACCGCACAAGGTGCTGGCCAAGTACATGGACGCGTTGGCACCCGGCAGCTACCTCGGGCTCTCGCACACGTGCCGCGACCCGTTCATGCTGGCCGCCGTGGGACTTTTCGGCTCGATGTACGGCGACCAGCCGTTGCCCACGTTCACCTTCCGGTACCCCGAGCAGGTCGTGCAGTTCTTCGACGGCATGGAGATCCTTTCGCCGGGGGTCGTGCCGATTCCGTTGTGGGAGCCCGATCCCGACGAGATCCCGGACCGCAATCCCGAGAACTTCCAGGGATGCGGCGGCCTGGCGCGCAAGATCTAGTGCCGCGCTAGGCGAGCAGCGGGATCGCGGCCAGCACGATCGTCGACACCACGGCCATCGACATGCCGTAACGCAGCTGCTGCCTGGCAGTCGGCAGGTCGCGCGCGAGCAGGAACGCCGAGCACGCGGTGACGCCCACCACCGCCCACATCAGGCCGAACCTGAACCACAGACCTCCGCCGACCAGCAGCAACCCGCCCACGGTCAGCTGGGTGGTCGCGTTGACCGCGTGTCTCGTGCCGTACAGGACAGCGGGTGTTCTGGACCCGACGTGGGCGTCGCCGGCGCGATCGGGGACCGCCCACCACAGCGCCCGGCCGGTCGCGAGTGCCGCGACACCGGAGAAGACGAGCCACACCGCCGGGTCTGCCCGGCCGCCGGCTGCCGAATAGGCCGTCACGGCCGGCAGCAGACCCGCGGCGATCGCCAGCACCACCGGGCCGGAATAGCCGCGCCGCTTCAACCTGACCGGTTCGAGGTTGTACGCCAGGTAGAGCACCAGGATCAGCCCGACACCGACCGCCACCCGCCACGACACGGCGATCGCCAGTGTCTGCGCGAAGATCATCTCGAAGATCGCCAGCGCGAGGACCCTGTCCGCGCCGACCTCCCGCACGGCCTGCGCGAGATGGCGCTTCTCCGCGGTGTGGACGTCGTTGCGGAGATCAGCGTAGGCGTTGAGCGGGTTGCCCGAGATGATCGCGACGAAGTTGGCCAGCACCGCGATCACGACGGCGAGGTCGAATCTCGTTGCGTAGCAGGCACCCCAGGCGGCACAGCACGCGTAGTGCACGCCGAAGGGGTGTTCCAGGCGGTGGAGGTGGGTCAGCGCCGACAAGTGGCCACCATCGCGAGGCTCGGCGGTGGCGCCATCGCGGCGCCCCGCAACTGGGGTGTGCAGGAGCGGGGTGTGTTCAGCCTGATCCGCCGGTGCCGCAGCAGGGCGGTGACGATCATCCGGATCTCGGTGAGCGCCAGGTCCTTGCCGGGACAGTGGCGCACTCCCCCGCCGAACGGGAAGAACGCCCCGGGCGGTGGTGGTTTCCTGGACGGGTCGAAGGTGTGCGGGTTCTCGTACGTCGCGGCACGGCGGTGGGCCAGGTAGATGCTCGGGGTGATCACCATGCCGTCGTCGCTCATCCGGTTCCCCGCGAGCGTGGCCGGCGGGGACAGCCTGAGCGACTCGGTGATCGCGGCGTCGAGCAACGTCTCGTCGGTGAGCAGTTGTTCGGCCAGTCCCGGCGTGCGGTCGATCCAGTACACCGTCCAGGCGGTGGCGCTCGCCGTGGTCTCGTGACCGGCGAAGAGGAGCGAGACGATCTGGTCGCGCAGGTCGTCCGGTGGCAGGCAGGCCGCCAGTGCCGGTGGTTCGGCGGACCTGGCGCGCTGCAGGAGCAGCCGGTCGAGGTGCGGGTCGAACCTCGTGGTGCCGGGCGTGAAGCAGCGGTGGGCGAGGGTGCGGACCCTGCTGCCGAGGCGGCGGTCGAGCCAGCGGGTGAACGCGGTGAGCAGCTCGTCGTCGTCCACGCCGAAGATGATGCGGCCCATGATCCTGAGCGTGAGTTTCCGGGTCCAGCCGGCGAGGCTCACCGGGTCACCGCTCGGCAGCTCGGCCAGGGAGCGCTCGACCATCTCGCCGATCAGGCCGTGGTACCGGCTGCCGCGCAACACGGGTGCGAGGGTGCGGCGGTACGCGGTGTGCTCCTCGCCGTCGAGCCACAGCACGGAACGGTTGCCCAGCAACGGGCTCAGCGTGCGGCTGGGTGGGTGGCGCAAGGCGCGGTCGTGGCGGAACAGCGCGGCCATCACGTCCGGGTGCCAGACGAGCCAGCGCCGGTCCCTGAGCTTGACCAGGCCGTCCTCGAAGTCCCCCACGGAGTCCAGGAACTCGATGAGCTGCAACGCGAACCTCAGCTCGGTGCGGTTCACCGGCACACCACGCACGCGAGGTGGAGCGCCGCCATACCCTCTGCCCGGACGATTCTCGTTGGGGTGTAAAGGTCTTTGTCGTGCCACAGCGGCGGGTGCTCGCGGTCTCCCCAGTGCTGCATGAACTTCGCGCCGCGGGTCACCGCCTTGCTGACGTCCCGGTGTGAGTGCGACAGGATTCTGATGGCGTAAGCCGTCTCCTCGTAGGTGCCTTCCCACCTGCCCCACGAGCCGTCGTGCCGTTGTGTCCGCAGCACCCAGTCGACAGCCTTTTCGTCGCCTCGCAAGGCGTTCGTGACGCACGCGGTCGCGTAGTAGGGCGAGGCGTGCCACTTGTCCCGCCAGAAGCCTTCTGGTTCCTGCATGTCTCGCAGCCACTCCTCCAGTTGCCGGTCGTGGCCGAGTGCCTGGAGCGCGTGGGCGTTCGTGCTGGTCGACGGGGTGCGCTCGTGCGGGAAGCAGGCGAAGTGGCGGGCTTCCCGGTAGCGCAGGAGGGCTTCCGCGGAGCGAGGGCTGTCGCACAACGCGAGCGCGTGCAGTGCGGTGGCGGTGTCGTCGGCGTCGGCGGGGAGTCCTGGTCCGCCGGCCGCGCCTTCCCTGCCGAACGCGGCTTTGATCTGCTCGACCATCGGGTCGGGGACGTCGAGCCCTGCGGACTTCAGGGCGACGATGATCCAGGAACGTTCGAACAGGGGGACCGGAACACCAGCGGGAACGGGACCTCGGTGCCTGCGCTGGACGGCTTCGAGGTAGTCGAGGCCGGGACCGGGTCTGGGGCCTCGCAGCTGGACGGCGGTGGCGGCGGGACTGGCGGCGACGATGCCGCCGACGGAGGTGACCTCGGGACGGGGACCGAAGATTTCCAGCGTGTGCCAGAGCTTTTCCGGCAGCGGACGCCGTCTCAGCGCGTGCAGCGGACGCGGGTCGAGCGGCGTGCGCAGGCCGAGTCTCTCGGCGAGCGCGGGCACGATGAGCTCGACCGCGACGGTGTCCGGCAGCTTGAGCGGCAAGCTGAGCAGCCTGCGCAGCGCCTGAAGACCTCTGCGTGCGGCCGGGTGCCCCTGGAGAGCGTCGACGGCACTGAGCGTCGGAACCAGCGCGTACTCACCGGGCCCTCCCCAAGTGCCGTCGGGGTGCTGACTGTCGAGGAGGAAACGGACTCTGGCTTCGTGGCCGGTCAGCCACGGTGCCAGCGCGACGAGCCTGCCGGTCTCGTACACAGACGGTGTAATGCCACTCCAGGGATCGTCGGTCAGTTCCGCTAACAGGTCCATCGCGGCCCCCGGAGATAGCAACTGCGTAACCGTAGGACCACAGAGAGTAGCACTCTGGGCCGTTGAGCCCGCAAGACTTTAGGCCGTTCAGAGAACCACACTGCAGGGTGGTTTAGCCGGGCGGATCCTGAGGAAAGGAGGTGGGTCATGACAACAGCGCGCGAAATCATGCATCCCGGTGTCCGCTGCGTCGACTCCGACGCGAGCCTCGTCGAGGCCGCCCGCATGATGCGGGATCTCGACGTCGGATCACTGCCGATCTGCGACTCCGACGACCGGCTGCGCGGCATCATCACCGACCGCGACATCGTGATCAGGGCAGTCGCCGCAGGACTCGATCTGGCCACCACCCGCTGCGGTGAGTTCGGCGGCCACGTCCACTGGGTCGACGTGGAGGACTCGCTGGAGCACGTGCTGCAGACGATGGAGGAGAACCAGATCCGGCGCGTGCCGGTGATCGAGAACGACCAGCTGGTCGGGATGGTGTCCGAGGCCGATCTGGCGAGGCACCTGCCGGAGGAGCAGCTGGCGGAGTTCGTGGAGCGGGTCTACGCCTGAACGCCGTGTTCGAGGTAGCGGGTCTCTTCCAGTTCCCTGGCTCGCAGTGCTTGCGTGATCCGGCACGCGAGTCCGGGGACCAGGCGGTGCTCCGCCGTCGAAGACGAACAGGATGCGATCCTCGCCGTTGTGCGGGGCCCAGTCGATGACCAGGACCCGGCCGGGTTCTCGTTGCAGGCCAAGCTTCCTCGACCTCGCGTCGGCAGGCTTCGACCGGGGTCTCGCCGTGCCCGCGTGGCGCGAAGGGTGGTCGTCCGGCCAGGTTTCGAACCTGGGACCCTCTGTTTGTAAGACAGATGCTCTTCCGCTGAGCTACCGGACGTTGGTCGTCCCGCCAGGACTTGAACCTGGGACCTACCGCGTATCAGACGGACGCTCTCTCCAGCTGAGCTACGGGACGGGTGGAAGACGAGGGTGTCGAACCCTCCACGGCGATCTTGCAAGGATCGTCTGCGCACCGGCGCGTCCCCCGATGTAGTTGTTGGTTGGTGCCGTGCCCCCACCAGGATTCGAACCTGGACTGGACGCGTTCTGAGCGCGTTGCCTCTCCCGTTGGGCTACGAGGGCGTGCGGATCCGGGGAGTCGAACCCCGACTGTCATGGCCCTCAACCATGTGCCTCTACCAGTTGGGCTAGATCCACTTTCCTGCGAGCGGCCGGAGGGCATCGAACCCTCTGCTTCGGTTTGGAAGACCGACGTGTCCGCCGAGTTCACCACGACCGCGTGGGTATTCAGTTGTGCAGCACCGACGGAAGGAGTCGAACCCTCGGGAAACGGGTTTGGAATCCGTTCCGCTTCCGAAGCTCGTCGGCATTTGTTTTGTGCAAAAAGAAAACCGCCCAGGTTTCCCGTGGGCGGCTCCGAGGTCATGACCTGGGGATCAGGTCATGGCGTGGAGCCCCACGCCAGCGCCAGCAGACCGCCGGCGACGAGGGCGAGAATTCGCCATCCCGCGAGTTCGGCCTTGGCAAGCATGTCTTCCTCCGGTTGATCTCTGTCTGTCGTGATGGGATCAAGTTATGCGACGGCCGGACGGCCGTGCAACGCATTAATCGTTGTTCCAGATGGTGGTTTCCCGAGCTGGATCCGCGGTGTCTGGTTCGATGGTGACCATGACGAGGAACCGTCCGGGCTTCGGTGCGCGCCACCCGGGCCTGACCGAGCTGCTGGCGTGCCACGAGCCCGCCGCCGCCGGCGAGGTGTCCTGGCAGGGCAGGGAGGCGCGATACCGCTGCGGGTCAGTGCCTACACCGCCCCGGCCGAGCTGCCCGAGGAGCTGGTCACCTCGGTGCGGTGCGTCGTGCAGGTCGGCGAGCTGATCGTCTTCTGCGAGAACGTCGATGGCGTCCATCCCCTGCCCGGTGGCCGGCGACAGGCAGGCGAGTCCTACGCGGACACGGCGGCGCGCGAAGTGCATGAGGAGACCGGGTGGTTGCTCGACCGCGACACGCTCCGCCCGCTGGGGTGGCTGCACCTCGAACATCTCACTCCGCGACGTCCTGACGACCCGTCTCCCCACCCGGACCTGCTCCAGGTCGTCTTCGCCGGCGCCGCGACCGAGCGGGACGGCGGAGCTGACGTCGCGTGGGTCCACACCGACGGACACGAGCAGAGTTCCAGCCTGGTCAGCCTCGGCGAGGCACTGGTGCGGACCTCGAACGACCTGCTGGCGCGAACGTTCCTCGAGCAGATCCGGACCTGAACGACGAACGGCGCGCACCCGCGGGATGCGCGCCGTTTCCGAAAACCAAGCCTCAGACGGTGAAGCCGAGCGCCCTCAGCTGCTCGCGGCCGTCGTCGGTGATCTTCTCCGGGCCCCACGGCGGCATCCACACCCAGTTGATGCGGAAGTCCTTCACCAGGCCGCCGCCGGCGCCGCCGGTCAGGGCGGCCTTCGTCTGGTCCTCGATGACGTCGGTCAGCGGGCAGGCCGCCGACGTGAGCGTCATGTCGATGGTGGCGATGTTCTCCTCGTCGACGCGGATGTCGTAGACGAGGCCCAGGTCCACGACGTTGATGCCGAGTTCCGGGTCGACGACGTCGCGCATCGCCTCTTCCACGTCGTCCAGTGCGGCGACGTCAGCCTTGGGCTCGAAGACCGGCATGCCTTCGGCTCCCCGGACGACTTCTTCGGTGCTCATGCTGCTCCCTGGCTTCGTGCGACTGCGTCCTTGAACGCCATCCAGCCCAGCAGCGCGCACTTCACGCGCGCCGGGTACTTTGCGACACCGGCGAAGGCGATGCCGTCTTCCAGGACGTCCTCGTCGGGCTCCACCTGGCCGCGGCCCTGCATGAGCTCGACGAACGCGTCCATCTTCTCGAACGCCTCGCCCACGGGCTTACCCACGACGAGGTCGGTCAACACGGACGTCGAGGCCTGGCTGATCGAGCAGCCCTGGCCGTCGTAGGAGACGTCCTGGACCACGTCGTCGACGACGTGCACGCGCAACGTCACCTCGTCGCCGCAGGTCGGGTTGACCTGGAACGACTCGGCGTCGTAGGGCGAGCGCAGGCCTCGGCCGTGCGGGTTCTTGTAGTGGTCCAGGATGATCTCCTGGTACATCTGCTGGAGCTGCATCTCAGGCCACCCCGAAGAACTTCTGCGCCTCGCGGACGCCGTCGACCAGTGCGTCGACCTCGTCCAGCGTGTTGTACAGGTAGAACGACGCGCGCACCGAGGACTGGGCGTTCAGGCAGCGGTGCAGCGGCCACGCGCAGTGGTGGCCGACGCGGACCGCGATGCCCAGGCTGTCCAGCACCTGGCCGGCGTCGTGCGGGTGGACGCCCTCGATCTCGAACGGCACGGCGCCGCCACGGTCGACCGCGTCCTGCGGGCCGATCAGGCGGACACCCGGGATCGCGCCGAGACCTTCGAGCGCCGCCACGGTCAGCGCGTGCTCGTGGGCGTGGACGCGTTCCATGCCCACTACCGAGAGGTAGTCCACCGCCGCACCCAGACCGACGGCCTGGGACGTCATCGGCGAACCGGCCTCGAACCGCTGCGGCGGCGGCGCGAACGTCGAGCCCTCCATGCGCACCAGCTCGATCATCGAGCCGCCGGTGATGAAGGGAGGCAACGCCTCCAGCAGCTCACGACGTCCATAAAGGACACCGATGCCGGACGGGCCGAGCATCTTGTGGCCGGAGAACGACGCGAAGTCGACGCCGAGCCGGTGGAAGTCGACCGGGCCGTGCGGGACGGACTGGCACGCGTCCAGCACCGTCAGCGCGCCGACCTTCTGCGCAGCCGCGACGAGGACGTCGACCGGGTTGATCACGCCGGTCACGTTCGACTGGTGCGTGAAGGCCACCACGCGGGTGCGCGGCGTGATCACGCTGTCCACATCGGACAGATCGAGACGAGCGTCCGGGGTCAGCCTGAACCATTTCAGCGTGGCGCCGGTGCGCTGGGCGAGCTGCTGCCACGGCACCAGGTTCGCGTGGTGCTCCATCTCGGTCACGACGATCTCGTCGCCGGGACCGACGACGAAACGCGCGGCCTCGGGGCCGGACGTGGCGGCGTTGCCCATCGCGTACGCCACGAGGTTGAAGCCCTCGGTGGCGTTCTTGGTGAACACCAGTTCGCCGAAGTCGGCGCCGACGAAGTCCGCGATGCGCTGACGCGCACCCTCGTACGCGTCGGTCGCTTCCTCCGCGAGCTGGTGGGCGCCCCTGTGCACAGCCGCGTTGTGCTGCTGCAGGAACGCCTTCTCGGCGTCCAGAACCTGCGTCGGGCGTTGCGAGGTGGCGCCGGAGTCCAGGTAGACCAGGCGCTTCCCGTCACGAACGGTGCGAGACAGGATCGGGAAGTCCGCTCGGAGAGCGGTTACATCCAGTGGTGCTGCGGTGGTGGTCACAGCGCCTCCTCTCAACACCTAGTAACGTCAGGAAAGGGCAGCAGCTTCCGACTTGCCGGTGTACTTCACGTAACCCTCGGCCTCGAGCTGGTCGGCGAGTTCGCGGCCACCGGACTCGACGATGCGGCCGTTGGCGAAGACGTGTACGAAGTCCGGCTCGATGTACTTGAGGATCCGGGTGTAGTGCGTGATCAGCATGACGCCGACCTCACCGGAGGCCTTGTAGCGGTTGACGCCCTCGGACACGACGCGCAGCGCGTCGACGTCCAGGCCGGAGTCGGTCTCGTCGAGGATCGCGACCTTCGGCTGGAGCAGGCCCAGCTGCAGGATCTCGTGGCGCTTCTTCTCACCGCCGGAGAAGCCCTCGTTCACCGAGCGCTCGGCGAACGCCGGGTCGATGTCGAGGTCGGACATCGCGGCCTTGACCTCCTTGACCCAGTGGCGCAGGGCCGGGGCCTCGCCGCGCACGGCGGTGGCGGCGGTGCGGAGGAAGTTCGACATCGAGACGCCGGGCACCTCGACCGGGTACTGCATCGCGAGGAACAGGCCCGCGCGGGCGCGCTCGTCGACGGACATCTCCAGCACGTCCTCGCCGTCGAGCGTGACGGTGCCCGAGGTGATCGTGTACTTCGGGTGACCGGCGATCGCGTACGACAGCGTGGACTTGCCGGAGCCGTTGGGGCCCATGATGGCGTGGGTCTCGCCCGCCTTGATCGTCAGGTCGACGCCCTTGAGGATCTCCTTGGGGGCGTCCTCGCTGACGACCGAGACGTGCAGGTCCTTGATCTCAAGCGTGGCCATGACTAGCGCTTCTCCTGGTGGTCTAACTAAGTCAGTTCGTGGTGACGGTGACGTCGACGAACACGTCGCCGTCACGGATGTCGACGGCGTAGACGTCGACCGGTTCGGTCGCGGGCAGCGAGGAGGGCTTGCCGGTCTCCAGGTCGAAGCACGACCCGTGCAACCAGCACTCGATCCCCTTGCGGGAGACCTCGCCCTCGCTCAACGACACCGCCGCGTGCGAGCACTCATCGGCCAGCGCGTGCACCCGCTCGCCGTTGCGCACCAGGACGATCGACACGTCGTCGACCTCGGTGGCGAACGGCTTGCGGTCGTCCAGATCGGACAGTGCACACACGCGAATCACGCCCCGACCGCCTCGAGCTCTGCCTCGATGGCGGCCTCGAGGCGCTCGCGCACCTCGGGAACGGCGATCTTCGCGATCAGCTCCTGGAAGAAGCCGCGCACGACGAGACGGCGTGCCTGCTCCTCCGGGATGCCGCGCGCCTGCAGGTAGAACAGCTGCTCGTCGTCGAACCGGCCGGTGGCGCTGGCGTGACCCGCGCCCTCGATCTCGCCGGTCTCGATCTCCAGGTTCGGCACCGAGTCGGCACGCGCACCATCGGTGAGGATCAGGTTCCGGTTCAGCTCGAACGTCTCGGTGCCCTCGGCCGCCACGCGGATCAGCACGTCGCCGATCCACACCGCGTGCGCGCCCTCGCCCTGCAGCGCGCCCTTGTAGACGACGTTGCTGCGGCAGTTCGGCTGCCCGTGGTCGATGAACGGCCGGTGCTCCTGGTGCTGTCCCGCGTCCGCGAAGTACAGACCGAACAGCTCCGCGTCGCCGCCGCGGCCCGCGTACTGCACGACCGGGGTGACGCGGACGACGTCGCCGCCCAGGGTCACGACCGTGTGCCGCAGGGTCGCGTCACGACCGAGCTTCATGTGGTGCTGCGAGACGTGCACGGCGTCGTCGGCCCAGTCGTGGATGGTGATCACCGTGAGGTGCGCACCGTCCGCGACGAGGAACTCGATGTTGTCCGCGTACGCGCCGGAACCGCGGAAGTCCAGGATCACGGTGCCCTCGGCGAACTGCGAGGCCTTGACCTGGATGTGGCCGTACGCGACGGCGCCCGCGCCGGGGCCGGTCACCGTGACGGTGGTCGGCTCGGACTTCGCGTCACCGGGCAGCGTCACGACGGTGGCGTTCTCGAACGACGAGTACGCCTGCGCCGCGACGCGGTCACCGGGAACGCCGGCGGTGCCGAGCCGCGAGTCGTCACGACCCACGGTCTCGACGGTGACACCGGCAGCGGCGTTCACCTCAACGGCAGTGGAACCCGTTGCCGCAGCGCCGGAGTGCAGACCGGCAAGACGCTTGAGAGGCGTGAAACGCCAGATCTCCTCACGACCGCCCGGCACCTCGAACGCGTTCACGTCGTAGGACGTGAAGTGCTCCGCGCGCGAGGTGACCGGAACGACAGCACCGTGGGAGTGAGGTTGAGTCGACAGGGCGGCCATGTCAGCCGACGGCCCCTTCCATCTGCAGTTCGATCAGGCGGTTCAGTTCGAGGGCGTACTCCATGGGGAGCTCGCGCGCGATGGGCTCGACGAACCCGCGCACGATCATCGCCATGGCCTCGTCCTCGTTGAGGCCGCGCGACATCAGGTAGAACAGCTGGTCCTCGGAGACCTTCGAGACCGTGGCCTCGTGACCCATCTGCACGTCGTCCTCGCGGACGTCGACGTACGGGTAGGTGTCCGACCGGCTGATGGTGTCGACCAGCAGCGCGTCGCACTTCACCGTCGACTTCGAGTGGTGCGCCCGCTTGTTGACCTGGACCAGGCCGCGGTACGACGTGCGGCCACCGCCACGCGCCACCGACTTCGACACGATGGTCGAGGAGGTGTGCGGCGCCAGGTGGACCATCTTCGCGCCGGCGTCCTGGTGCTGGCCCTCGCCCGCGAACGCGATCGAGAGGACCTCGCCCTTGGCGTGCTCGCCCATCAGGAAGACGGCCGGGTACTTCATGGTCACCTTGGAGCCGATGTTGCCGTCGACCCACTCCATGGTCGCGCCCTCTTCGGCCTTGGCGCGCTTGGTGACCAGGTTGTAGACGTTGTTCGACCAGTTCTGGATCGTCGTGTAGCGGCAGCGGCCGCCCTTCTTCACGATGATCTCGACGACCGCGGAGTGCAGCGAGTCGGACGAGTAGATCGGCGCGGTGCAGCCCTCGACGTAGTGCACGTAGGCACCCTCGTCGACGATGATCAGCGTGCGCTCGAACTGGCCCATGTTCTCGGTGTTGATCCGGAAGTAGGCCTGCAGCGGGATGTCCACGTGCACGCCCTTCGGCACGTAGACGAACGAGCCGCCGGACCAGGTCGCGGAGTTCAGCGCGGAGAACTTGTTGTCGCCGGCCGGGATGACCGAGCCGAAGTACTCCTTGAAGAGCTCCGGGTGCTCACGCAGACCCGAGTCGGTGTCGAGGAAGATGACACCCTGCGCCTCCAGGTCCTCGCGGATCTGGTGGTACACGACCTCGGACTCGTACTGAGCCGCGACACCGGCGACGAGGCGCTGCTTCTCAGCCTCGGGGATGCCCAGCCGGTCGTAGGTGTTCTTGATGTCCTCTGGCAGGTCTTCCCAGCTCTGGGCCTGCTTCTCGGTGGAACGCACGAAGTACTTGATCGAGTCGAAGTCGATCCCAGAGAGGTCGGCGCCCCAGTTCGGCATCGGCTTGAGGTCGAAGAGCTTGAGCGCCTTCAACCGGTACTCGAGCATCCACTCGGGCTCGTCCTTCTTCGCCGAGATGTCGCGAACGACGTCCTCGCTGAGGCCTCGGCGGGCGCTCGCGCCGGCAACGTCGGAGTCGGCCCAGCCGAACTCGTAGTTGCCGAGAGACGCGATGGTCTCTTCCTGCGTGAGCGGAGACTGCACCGTGGTGGGCGTGCGCTGCTCGGCAGCGGCAGTCATGCGGGCTCCCCTCCATCATCTGGGCTGTGCTTTCCGGCGGAGCCGGGGGACCTGGGTTGAACGTTCGGGATGTGCGTCGTGCACACGGCATGGCCGCTTGCGATCGTCGCGAGGCGCTGAACATGAGAACCGAGGAGGTTCGCGAAAGCTTCCGTCTCGGTCTCGCACAGCTGGGGGAACTCAGCCGCCACGTGGGCTACCGGGCAGTGGTGCTGGCACAACTGCTCGCCCACCCCTACGTGACGTGCCGACGCAGCGTAGCCCTCCCTGGTCAGCGCGGTCGCAAGAGCCTTGGCCCGTTCGGCGGGTGTGGCCTGGGCCACGATCGCCGTCCGGTGCCGGTCCACGAGCGCGTCGACACGGCTCTGCGCGAAGGCGCGCACAGCCTCTTCCCCACCCGTCTGGGCGAGGAACCTGATCGCGGCGACCGCGAGGTCGTCGTAGGCGTGGCCGAACCGGGCGCGTCCGGCGTCAGTCAGCAGGAAGAGCTTCGCGGGACGGCCACGACCGCGTTGGGTCTGGCGCGGAGCGTCCCTCGTGGTCGCCTCGCCGTCCGCGAGCAGTGCGTCGATGTGACGGCGCACGGCCGTGGGGCTGATGCCCAGTTCCTCGGCGATGCTCGCCGCGGTGACCGGGCCCTGCTCCAGCAGGAGCCTGGCGACGGCACGCCGAGTCTTGCCGTCGTGCTGTTGCACGGCGTCAAGGTGGGTCTCGGCGTTTTTCACAACACCAGTGTTGCGTATTTAGCCTGAGGTCGCAAAGATCGCGGTCACAGGGTGACCTGACTCACGGCTGAACGTGGCTGGATACGCTGCCCGCATGCCCACTTCCGGCGGAGCAGTGACTCCGGAGAGCGACCTCTTGAACGGTCGAGAGCGTCGTCAGCTGGACATCGTCCGTCGCTGGGGCACCATCGGAGCGCTCCTGCTGACCGTCGGATCGCTCGGCGGCGGTGCCGCGCCCATCTACTCGCCGCTGTACGGCGTGCCCGTCCTCGGGCTTTTCTCGAGGATGCCCAGTGTCGCGATGGGGGTCGTCTGGACCGGCATCTTCATGATCGTCTCGGCCTGGCTGGCGCTGGGGCGGTTCGTGCGGCCGGGACGCCCGCGCCTGGTCTCGCGCAGCCAGATGGACCGCACGCTGCTGATGTGGACCGTGCCGCTGGTCTTCTGCGTGCCGATGTTCTCGCGCGACGTGTACTCGTACCTGGCGCAGAGCGAGATCGCGGCGCGCGGGCTCGACCCGTACGAGCTGGGCCCGGCGAACGCGCTCGGCGTCGACCACATCCTCACGCGCGGTGTCCCGAACATCTGGCGCGAGACGCCCGCGCCGTACGGCCCGCTGTTCCTCGCGTTCGGCCGGATCACCGCGATGATCACCGGCGACCACGTCGTGTCCGGCGTGTTCGTGCACCGGCTGCTGGTGCTGTGCGGCCTGGCGATGATCGTGTGGGCGCTGCCGCGCCTGGCCGCCCGCTTCGGCGTGCCGCCGGTCGGCGCGTTGTGGCTGGGCGCGCTGAACCCGCTGGTGCTGTTCCACATCGTCATCGGCGTGCACAACGACGGCCTGGCCCTCGGCCTGATGCTGGTCGGCCTGGAGCTGGCGATGCGCGGGCTGGAACCGCTGAAGTGGTCGTGGATCACGCTGGGCGCCGCGATCATCGTGTGCGGCGCGATGGTGAAGATCCCCGCGATGGCCGCGCTCGGTTTCCTCGGCGTGCTGGTGGCGCGCAAGCTCGGCGGGCAGATCAAGCACCTGGCCCTGGTGGCCGGGATCATGGCGCTGATAGCCGGGGCCGGCGTGGTGGTGATCTGTCTCGGCACCGGGTTCGGCTTCGGGTGGATCGAGACGCTGAACGTCGCCTCGACCGTGAAGTCCTGGATGTCACCGCCGACCGCGCTCGGCTTCATGGGTGCCGGCACGGGAATCATGCTCGGCCTCGGCAACCACACCGAGGCGATGATCGCGCTGACCCGGCTGCTGGGGCAGGGCGTGTCGGTCGTGATCACGGTGGTCCTGCTGTGGCGCAGCTTCAAGGGCCGGATCAAGGCGATGAACGGCCTGGGCGCGTCGCTCGGCGCGATCCTGGTGCTCGGGCCGGTGCTGCAGCCCTGGTACGTGCTGTGGGCGGCGCTTCCGCTGGCCACGGCCGTGGTCGGGCCCAAGTTCAGGACGTTCGCCATGGTGACGTCGGCGATCATCGCGGTGATCCTGCCGCCGACCGGGTCCGCGTTCGACGGACGGGCCTACACGGTGCCGCAGGCGGTCGCGGGGGCGGTGATCACGTTCGCGGTGTGCGTTCTGATCGCGCGGAAGCGGGTCGGGCCGTTCCTCAAGTCCGACCCCGCCTGACCGGCCGGGCCGGCAGCCCGTTTGAGGCAACCGGGCCAGTAACCACATCCCTTCGGCGGACGACTACCTCGGCAGGGGAAGATCGAAGCCGGAGGGGGTGATGCGGCATGACCGAGCAACCCATGTCGCGCGAAGAGGTCCGGTTCGCCGTTGTGCTCAACGGCGGCGTCAGTCTGGCCGTCTGGATGGGCGGCGTCGTGCTCGAGCTTGACCGTCTGACCAGGCCGGGGACCACGTACCAGCCGCTGCTCGACCTCGTGGGCTGCACCGCGAGAGCAGACGTCATCGCCGGCACCTCGGCGGGCGGCATCAACGGGGCCGCGCTGGCGTTGTCGCAGGTCAACAAGCAGGCGGATCTGAGCAGGCTGCGGGATCTGTGGGCCGAGCAGGGGCGGATGGAACAACTGCTCAGGACGCCGTTCCGGGGTGAGCCGGCGAGCCTGCTCAAGGGCGACGAGTTCTTCCTGCCGAGGCTTCAGGAAGCGCTGGCGCGGCTGACCAGCGACTTCGAGCCCACCGAGCCAGACGAGCGCCCGATCGACCTCAGGATCACCACCACGCTGCTGGGTGGCGTCCCCAACATCACCTACGACGACCTGGGCCAGCCGCTGACCCAGTCGGTGCACCAGGGGTCGTTCTCGTTCCGCCGCGACCCCTACGCGTGGGTGTCCGAGGAGACCAGGGACGACTTCGCCGCGGACACGCTCAACGACCGCGTCCTGCAGCTCGCGCTCGCCGCCAGGAGCAGCGCCAGCTTTCCGTTCGCGTTCGAGCCGAGCTTCATCCCCGTCGGTGGCCAGGCCTCGCCGGACCGCCCGGACATGGGCGACGTCGTGAGCTGGGCCAACGGTGGCGACCGGAGCAGGTTCGCGGTCGACGGCGGCGTGCTGGTCAACACACCGACCAGGGAAGCACTCGAGGCCATCGACCGGATGCCCGCGGACGGGCCTGTACGGCGGGTGATGCTGCTGGTCTTCCCGCACGCCGAACCGCTGGGCTCCGAGCCGCAGGCGGACACCGCCGACAAGGCGATGACGACGGTCAGTTCCGGCGCCAAGTTGCTGAGCGCCATGTCCAGCCAGGCGAACCGCACGTACGTCGAGAAGATCGAGGAGCACAACCGGCGCGCCGCGAGCAGCAGGGGCGGCCGGATGGCGTTGCTGGAGCGGTTGCACGCGGGCGGGGAGAACGTCGTCGACGAGGTGTACTCGTTGGCGGACAAGCTCTTCGGTCACTACGAGGACGTCGAGATCCGGCTTGCGGCACGGCAGCTCACCGCCCAGCAGTTCGCTCTGCCCAAGGGAAATCCGGCCAACTGGTCGTTCGAACGGGTGCGGCGGGCCGCGGACACGGCGCAGCGCAAGTGGAAGAAGAAGCACGGCGTGCTGCCGTACGTGCCGGGGATGAAGCTGCCGAGCACCGTGTGCCGTGCGGACCTCGGCTGGGAGTGGGGCATCACGATGGCCGAACGCCTTGGCGCGTCGGCACTCGACCTGCTCAAGCGGATCGTGTGGGTGGCGCCGGACGGTCAGGCCGACGAGATCGCCAAGACCCGGCGCGAACTGCACCAGGTGCGCGCGGAACTGCGCAGGCTGCGCGGCGAGCTGTTCGCGTGGCAGCCGTCCGAGTCGCTCGGTGAGACGTACTGGACCGGCCGGCTCGCGAGCTACCACGAGAAGATGATCGACGGGCAGCTCGGCCTGAAGGTCAAGGCGCAGGTCGCGGAGATCGGCCGGATCGTCGGCGAGGCCACGCAGGTCATCGGCGGCCTCGACGCGCACCGGCTCAAGCTCGGCGGGCTCGGTTGCTGGCACGCGCTCCTCGCCACCGAGCCGACGGCGCAGGAGGCCGGGCTGAGCGACGGCGAGCGGTGGCTGAGCCGCCTGCTCGCGCTGGAGGTCGCCGGCACCTGCCTGTCCGACGACGCCTCGACCGGTCTGGACACCCCGGTCGAGCTGGTGCAGGTGTCGCTGCAGACGCGCAACGCGTTCGCGCGGCAGTCGATCACGGCCGACGACAAGGCGGGCGGGGCGTCGCTGTCGCGGTTCTCCGGTTTCCTCAAGCGGTCGTGGCGGGTCAACGACTGGATCTGGGGCCGGCTCGACGGCGCCACGATGCTGTGCCGGGTGCTGTTCGACCCGCGGCGGCTGCGCAGGATGGACATGCTCGGGCGGCCGGAAGGCGACCAGCGCACGCCGGAAGAGCGCGCGGCGGCCGTCGTCGGCGAGGTCGTCGAGGCGATGTTCGGGCCGGAGCTGCCCGTGCAGGTCGCGCGGTGCGCCGAGGAGGCGAAGAAGGAACTGCAGGGCATCTACGAGGCGGACCACGAGCTGTCGCCGTCGTCGATGAAGCTCGCCGAACTGGCGGCGTGGGGTCTGCACTGGCGGATCATCTGCGAGGAGCTGCCCCGGCTCAGGGCCGCGATCATCGCCGACCGCGGTGACGGCGCGGACAAGCGCTCACGGGGCGAGCTCTTCCTGGAAGAGCACGCGGACCTGCTCCGGCGGCTGGAGTATCCGCAGGAGCACACGGTCACGCTGGGCATGGCGGCCCTCGACGCCTTCGACCGCGCCGGCATCGGCCGCGAACCGCTGACGCAGGAAGCCGCGTCGGACCAGATGATCCGCACGGCCGCGACCGCCGCCGCGGTGGCGGTGACGGTCGCCGACTCCGAACGAGCGGGGCTCGCCG
Organism: Lentzea roselyniae; assembly: GCF_039537795.1. Lineage (NCBI taxonomy): Bacteria > Bacillati > Actinomycetota > Actinomycetes > Pseudonocardiales > Pseudonocardiaceae > Lentzea > Lentzea roselyniae. Next base: position 200,904 of record NZ_BAABBE010000015.1, on the reverse strand, counting down.
CGGTCCGGCCGGTCACCCGCACGATCAGAGGCGCGGCGCTGCTGCCCTACTGGACGATCACCGGGCTCACCAGAGGCGGAAAGCTCGCCCAGTTCCTGGGCTTGCTCGGCCTCGCGGTCGGTGGCGCGCTGGTCGTGATGGCGTTGTTCGGCATGCTGCCGGCGTGGGCGGCGGGACCGGGCGCCGCGATCGGCGCGGCCTCGCTGCTTGCCGCCTTCGGTTACGCGGCACTGCGTTCCGGCACGATGCTGCACGGGCTGGTGCTGCTCTCACCGGTGATCCCGTTGGTGGCCACAGCCGTCGACCGGCTGCCCGGCGACCGCGCGGAGATCAACACCGGCACCGTCACGGTGACGGGCGTGGCACTGGTCGTCACGGCGTTGCTCGTCCTGGGTTCGCTACCGGCACCGATCCGCACACCGCTCGCGGTGCTGGCCGACTTCCGGCCGATGCAGTTCGTGAAGCGCCGCTGGAAGCAGGCGGCGGTGCTGCTCGCGGCAGCAGGACTGGTCTGGGCGATCTGGCGGTTCGAGCTGCACACCAAGCCGTGGCTGGTGATCCCGACGTCCGTCCTGTGTGGAGCGTTCGGGATCTGGATGGCGCTGTCCGGCGGCAAGTCGCTGCAGCGCTGGCGCCGGGTCGAGGGCGAGTGGGGCACGGAACGAGCAGAGCCGCCCGCTGCCGCGACGGCGGGCTGGGCCGTGGTCTACGGCATCGGCTACCTCGCGCTCGCCGACGTCCTGCTGGTCATCGGGCCGAGCGGGTGGGGCTGGCAGGCGGTGATCGGCACGGCGCTGGCGTTCGGCCTGACGCTGCTGCTGATCACGTCCTGGTACGTGCCCCGCGCGGAACGCCGCCGGATCCGGCGTCAGCTCGTCAGCGAGGCGATTCCGGCGATCTACCCGGAGGACTGCGACATCGCGGAGACGTTGCGCGAACGGCTGGAGGGCCACGCCTCGCTCTACCGGTTCCTCATCGAGGGAAAGGGCGAGCACCCCTCGACGCTCGCCCTGTCCCGCACCGGACTGGTTGTCGCGCAACGGATCGAGCAGAAGCTCAGGCAGCCAGCGCGATGATCGGCGCGGTACGGCCCATCGCCCGCGCGTAGAGACCTTCGAAGCGCTCCAGGGTGGCCGCCAGCGCGTGGTGAGAGATGATCTCGCTGCTCGCGGCGCCCATCCTGGCGCGCATCGGGGCGTCGTGGACCAGCGTGTGCAGGCGCTGGGCCAGCTGGTTCACGTCACCGGGCTCGAACAGCCAGCCGTTGCGGCCGGGGTGCACGAGGTGCGGCAGCGCCATGGCGTTCGCGGCGATCACCGGCTTGCCCGCGGCCATGGCCTCCATCGTGGCGAGGCTCTGCAGCTCGGCGACACCGGGCATGACGAAGAGGTCGGCACGGGCGTAGGCGTCGAGCAGGTCGTCCTCGGACACGAAGCCGTGGAACTTCACGCGGTCGGTGATGTCCAGGTCGCGGGCCAGCAGCTCCCACTCGGAGCGGCAGGTGCCGTCACCGACGATCTCACCGAACGCGCTGGGCACGCGTGCCAGTGCGCGCAGGAACTCGTCGACGCGCTTCTCCTCGTCCAGGCGCCCGACGAACAACGCGGTCGGCCGGTCGTTGTGCGTGACCTCGCGCTGGTAGCGGGAGATGTCGATGCCGCACGACACGGGCACCGCACGTTCGGGGAAACCGCTCTCGTGCAACAGCTGCACGGCACGCGGCGTCGGCGCGGTGACGACGTCGGCCCGGCCGAACACGCGCGCCAGGTCGCGGTAGGCGAGCTTGCGGGCCATGCCCTGCAGGAACGCCGGCACGTGCGCGTGGCTGAACAGGTTCTCCGGCATGAAGTGGTTCGTGGCGAGCGTGGGAATGCCCTGAGCGACGGCGGAGTTCAGGACGAACCGGCCCACCACGAAGTGCGCCTGGACGTGCACAACGTCCGGCTTGAGCGATTTGATCAGCTCGTCGGCCTCCTTGGACGCCTGCCACGGCAGGCAGAACCGGAAGTCCGGGTAGAACGGCAGCCGGTGCGACCGGAGCCGGTGCACCGTCACACCGTCGATCTCGGTGGCCTTGGGCGAGTCCGGGGCGATGACGTGGACGTCGTGCCCGCGGGACGCGAGGCCCGTGGCGAGGCGCTGGGCGAACCGCGCCGCTCCGTTGACGTCCGGCGGGAACGTGTCGGCGGCGATGACGACGCGCAGCGCGCTGGAGGTGTTCACGGGAAGCTCCGATCGAGTAGAGACGCGAGGTTGACGAGCGAGGGCGAACACACCGCTGGCTGCGGCGAGCGCGCAGGCGATCAGCGCGGCACCGGTCCACAGGGACAGGTGCGAGGCCTCGCCGAGGAGGAAGGCGCCGATGCCGACCGCGACCAGTGGATCCACCACGGTCAGGCAGGCGACGGCGAGATGAGGGGGCCCGCCGGCGTAGGCGTGCTGGACCAGCCAGCCGCCGACGGCGAGCGAGAGTGCGATGCCGAGCACGGACGCGACGTGTGAGAGCCCGAACCCGCCCTGCTGCACCGACTGGGAGACGGCGCGCATGAGCACGGACACGTAGCCGTACGCGACACCACCGGCCGATGCGAATGCCACGGCACGAGTGCGCGCGTTCGTGGTGAGCGCGGCGACCACCCCAGGCACCGCGATCGCGCCGAGGACCACGAAGCCGGCCGTGAGTTCGGCATCCGGTGCGATCTGGGTCGCAGTCGCACTGCCGGATGCGAGGAACACGAACGCACCGACGCCCACGGTGGTGAGCAAGATCGCCGGCAGCTCGCGGAAGCGGCGGTCCAGCAAAGCGGTCATCCCGATCGCGAGCACGCCGATCGGCTGGACGACGGTGAGCGGCGCCATGCCGAGCGCGGCCGCGTGCACCCCGGCTCCGGCGATGAGCAGGGCGAGCCCGCCGAGCCAGCGCGGCTGCCTGAGCACGCTCGCCCGCGCACCGGTCTCGGCGACCGCGTCGTGCTGCAGGCGGGCGGCGAGCGCGAAGCACACGGCGCCGAACACGGCGAGCGTGATGGCCATCATGGTCATGTCGTGCGCCTCACCTGTAGTGCCGCGATGGCGAAAAGGAGTCCGTAAAGCGACGCGAACAAAACGCGTTCGGTCAGCCCGCGCGCCTCGAAACCGGCGAACGAAACGTGGCTGACCAAAAACGCCGCGCTCGACACGCTTGCCGTTATTGCGATACCGAACAGAGCCGGAAACTGACGGGCGATGAGCACACCGGCGGCGGGCAACGCCACGAACATGACCGCTCCGGCGTACCGGTGGATGTAGCCGGACAACGACGTCGGTGCTCCTGCGGGGTCGGTGGGAAAGATCGTCGACACGGTCAGGCCCGCCGACCAGATGCCGATCAGCCACTGCGCTGACCTGCCTACACCCCGCAGGTTGACGGCGAGCAACGCCGAGACGGCCGCGAGGCTGAGCGAAGTTGCCGCGAGCCATCCGGTGCCGTTCGCCACGAACACGTAGTCGCTGATGACGTCCGTGATGGGGTTCAACTGCCCTGCCGACACCACATGCAGGTAGAAAATCGGAACCAGTGAGAACACCAGTCCCCCGACCACCAGTCCCCGTCTGTCCGCCCCCGTCTTGAGCACGACAAAAGTCTCTTGCGATCTCGTTGATCAACCAATGGGGAACTCCCCCGAGCGAACCCTGAGGTGTCCCTGAGTCCCCGGGGTAGGGCCAGCCCCACCTTTTTCAGCCGTCCTTCAGGAAACGGCGGCGAGACCTGCCTTCGTGCGGATTGCCGTGACCGCCTAGGCTGACCGTTCGTGAGCCCGAATCCCCAGCCTGCGGTGGAAGTGTCGGGGCTGGTCAAGAGGTACGGCTCGAAGACCGCCGTCGACGGCCTCGACCTCGTCCAGCAGCCCGGCACCGTGCTGGCCCTGCTCGGACCCAACGGCGCGGGCAAGACGACGACCGTCGAGATCTGCGAGGGCTTCCGCGCGGCCGACGACGGCACCGTGCGCGTGCTCGGACTCCCGCCCGGCTCCGAGGAGCTCCGCCCGCGCATCGGCGTGATGCCGCAGGGCGGTGGCGGTTATCCCGGCATCCGTGCCGAGGAGATGCTGAACCTCGTCGCGGCGTGCGCGGCGAACCCGCTCGATCCGAAGTGGCTGATCGAGGTCCTCGGTCTCGGCGGCGCGGTGCGCACTCCCTACAAGCGGTTGTCCGGCGGCCAGCAGCAGCGGCTGTCGCTGGCGTGCGCGCTGATCGGCCGTCCCGAGCTCGTGTTCCTGGACGAGCCGACCGCGGGCATGGACCCGCAGGCACGCCGGCTGGTGTGGGATCTCGTGGGCGCGTTGAAGGACGACGGCGTGTCCGTGCTGCTGACGACGCACCTCATGGACGAGGCGGAAGCGCTCGCCGACCAGGTCGTGATCATCGACGAGGGCCGCGTCGTGGCGCAGGGCTCGCCGTCCGAGCTGACCGCGCACCGCGCGGACGACCAGCAGCTGCGGTTCCGCGCCCGGCCGGGGCTCGACACGTCGTTGCTGTCCGCCGCGCTGCCAGAAGGGCTGAAGGTGCGCGAGGCGACGCGGGGCGCGTACGTCGTGGAGGGACTGATCGACCCGCAGGTCGTGTCGACCGTCACGTCGTGGTGCGCACAGCAGGGTGTGCTGGCCGAGGAGCTGACCGTGGCCAAGCGCAGCCTCGAAGACGTTTTCCTGGACCTGACCGGCAGGGAGCTGCGTTCGTGACCACCTTCGCTCCCGGCACGTTCAAGCCCGCGCCCGGCCGCGGGTCGCTTCCGAAGATGCTCTTCGTGCACGCCCGCACCGAGGCGATGCTGACGTTGCGCAACGGCGAGCAGATCCTGCTGACGGTGATCATCCCGCTGGCGCTGCTGATCGCGCTCTCGCTGATGTCGGTGATCCCGATGCCGGAGCCGCGCGTGGGGTCGGCCACCGCGCGGATCTTCGCGCTGGCGATCATCTCCTCCGCGTTCACCGGACAGGCCATCGCGCTCGGGTTCGACCGGCGTTACGGCGTGCTGAAGCGGCTGGCGGCCTCGGCACTCCCCCGCTGGCTGCTGGTGGCCGGACGGGTCTGCGGAGCGCTGGTCGTGGTCGCGCTCCAGATCGTGTTGCTGGCGGTCACGGCGTTGATCCTCGGCTGGAGGTTCCCGCTCTCGGGCCTGCCGTGGATGGTGCTGCTGATCATCCTCGGCACGCTGACGTTCGGTGCGCTGGGCGTGCTGCTCGGCGGGGCTCTGCGCGCGGAGATCGTGCTGGCGCTGGCGAACATCATCTGGTTCGTGCTGCTGATGGTCGGTGGCGTGGCGTTGTCGGTGCCTGTCGGCTTCGTGCACCTGCTGCCGTCGGCCGCTCTCGCGCAGGCGCTGGAAACTTCTGTGGTGCACGGCACGGCACCGGGTGTGGGCCCGGTCGCAGTGCTCGTGGCCTGGGGCGTTGTCGCGGGGGCACTGGCCACCCGGACGACTCGTCTCACGTAGCGAGACCTACTATCAACGGCGTGTCGAAGCTGACCGCCCTTCTCGTTTCCTGGCAGCGCGCGCTCGCGATTGCCGTCGTCATCGCACAGGCTGGAATCGCGGTGACCGGGTCGATCGTCCGCGTGACCGGCTCCGGGCTCGGCTGCCCGACGTGGCCGGAGTGCGTCGAGGGCAGCGTCGTGCCGGTCGAGCATCCCGAGGTCGCGGCCCTGCACCAGTGGGTCGAGTTCGGCAACCGCACCCTGACCGGTGTCGTCGGCGTCATCGCGGGTCTGTGCGTGCTGGCGGCGTGGTTCAACCTGCCGCGGCGCAAGCGGGTGGTGGTGCTCTCGCTCGTCCAGCTCGTCGGTGTGGCCGTGCAGGCGGTCGTCGGCGGCATCACGGTGCTGACCGGCCTGGCCTGGTACACCGTGTCGATCCACTTCATGATCTCGATGGCCCTGGTGTGGCTCGCCGTGCTGCTCGTCAGCTCGCTGTCCGAGGGCGACGGCCCCGCCCGGTTGCTCGTCCCGGCACCGTTGATGAAGCTCCAGGTCGTCATGGCCGCCGTGCTGGGTGCACTGCTGCTCGCCGGCACCTGGGTGACAGCCGCCGGGCCGCACGCCGGCGACGCCTCGACGCCGCGACTGGGCATCGAGGTCGAGACCCTCGCACAGATCCACGCGGACCTGCTGTTCCTGTTCCTGGGCCTGCTGATCGCGGTCGGGTTCTTCACGCGCACCCGCACGTACTGGACCCTCGTCGGCGTCGTGCTCGCCCAGGGCGTGCTCGGCATGGTCCAGTACTGGACCGGCGTGCCCGAGGTGCTCGTCTCGATCCACGTGCTGGGTGCCGGCGCGGTTGTCGTCGCCACGGCAGCGCTGTGGACGTCGTCGCGCGAGCGCACGCACGCGGTCGAGCTGCCCGCCGGCGATCAGGCGCTCAGCAAGGCCTGAGCTTCCCGCTGGTCGTTGTGCCCCGCCCAGTTCGCCGGGGTCGAGTCGAAGTTCGCGTCCTTGATGGACCTGTCGGCGCCCGCGTCGAGCAGGATCCGGATGATCGGCAGGTGGCCGCGTTCGGCCGCGAGGTGCAGCGCCGTGACGCCCTCGCCGTGCATCGGGCCGCCGAAACCCGTGCGCTGGTTGGGATTCGCACCCAGGTCGAGCAACGTGCGGGTGGCGTTCTCCAGCCCGCACCACGCCGCCCACGCGAGCGCCGTGCCGCGGTAGACGTCCACGTCGATCCTGGCGCCGCGCTTGAGCAGGTCGCCGAACACCTCGGTGCGGTCGTTGCGGGCGGCCCACGACAGCGCCTCGTCGAGGACCTCCTGCGGGTCGTCGGTCGGCCACCAGCGCGGGAAACCGCTGTGCGGCCGGTAATAGCCGCGCTTGGCCTCGGGGGTGGTGGCGAGGTCGAGGTTGCCGAGGCCGGCCGCGGTGCGCAGGTTCGGCGGGTGAACTCCGTGCTGTGCCAGCAGTTCCGCGGTTTCCCGGTTGCCCCAGAACAACGCGAGCGTGAGCGGGGTGCCGCCCTCGCCGCGGGCTTCGAGATCCGTGCGGGCACCCCGGTCGAGCAGAAGCTGCGCCAACTGCGGGAGGTTCGCGTACGCCGCCTGGTGCAACGCCGTCCAGCCGTGGACGTTCTGGTGGTTGATGTCGGCACCGTCGTCGAGCAGCACCCTGACGAGACGCTCGTCGCACTTCGCGGCGGACAGCCCGAGCAGGTCGTTCCCGTTGGTACCGCTGGCTTTCACGAGCCACGGGTCGCGCGTGATGATCGCCTTCAGCTCTTCCGGGTGCTGCAGCTCGATGGCCTGGTAGGCACGGGCGAACGGACGCGGCTTGCGGATGTGGGCCTTGAAAGCCTTCCAGTCCGCACACCCGTGCGCCTGGGCGAGGACCGTGTGCGCGCCCTCGTCCGTCAGCGGCACGTCGTCGAAGACCTCCAGCGCGCCGGGCACGCCGTCCCACGCGGAGGCGAGCAACCCTCTGGCCCGCTCCTCGTAGTACTCGATGTCGTCACGAAACGGGTGCCACATGCAACCAAGCTACTTGGGAGAAGCGGGCTTGCGCTCCCACAAAGCCGGAAGTTCCTCTGACAGCCAACCGTAGAGATGGTCGACGGTCCGCAGCCGCATCGCGCGCTCCGGATCACCGCTGAGCAACCGCATGCCGTCGTCGGTCAGCGTCTGGACGCTGGCGATCGCCTTCAGCTTGCGCTGCACGAACTCCGACCAGGCCTTCTCGTTGATCCGGTACTCGGCAGCCTGCCTGCCGCGCCGGGTCCGCTTGGTCACCAGGCCGACGTTGACGAGGTACTTCAGGTTCGTGCTGATGGATCCGCTGCTGGCCTCCAGCTCCTGCGAGAGCTCGGCGGCGGTGCGCTCGACGGGCTGGCACACCAGCAGGTAGCCCAGGATGCGGCCGCCGATCAGCGGAATGCCCTCCTCGGCGAAGTGGGCCGCGAACCGCTCGATCCAGGCGGACAGCCGGGTTTCCCTGCCCACGCTCATGACGGAGCCTTTCTTTCGGTCAACACTGAAGTCATCGTAGCGATCTTGTCAATGTTTGCGCAACCTGAAGGTTGCAGGTGATGGGTCGACGTGCAACCATCGGTTGCACATTCCTGCCGACGAGGGACGGACCGATGGACACGACCGCACTCCGCAGCGCCTACTCGAAGTTCTTCGAAGAGGCAGAGGAACCCGGCCTCGGTGAAGCAGCCGACGGCGGGTGGAACGCCGACCAGGTGCTGGCCCACGTCCTCAGCGTCGACGCCGCGACCGCCGCCGTCGCGCTGGGCGTCGTGTCCGGTGCACGGCCCGTCTTCGACAACCGGATCTGCCTCGACAGCTGGAACCTCGACCGGATCATCGCCGAGCACGACGGCAGGAGCCGGCTGATCGCTCGCGTCCGCGGCCAGGCGGCGCTTCTCTGCGACATCGCCGACCAGCTCACCGAAGAGGCTGCCGCGGTTGTCGTGCCGGCGTTCCTGATGTCCGGCGACGAGCTCCTGCTGGACCAGCCGGTCTCACTCGCCGGCCTCGTCAACGGGCTCGCCGGGAACCACGTGCCCGTGCACACCCGGCAGCTCGCCTGCCTGCGCTGACGGCAGGTCTGCTCAACCGTCCGACGGGCTGACGGAGGACCGCTCCGCCACCGCGCTGGACGGCCAGTCGGCGCCGGACTCCCACAGCCGCTCGGCCTCGTCGCCGAAACGCTGGTACCAGGGAGCGTCGTTCTTCGAGAACACCATGATCGGAGCCGCTTCGCCCTCCGGGTGGAACTCGTAGTGCTGCACGCACACGACACCGTTCGACCTGTGCGCGTCCAGGCAGTTGAAGCCCGCGGACGGGATGCTGGACAGCACCCGGATCTCCAGCCGGCCGCCGTGCCGCTCCCGCAGCGCGGTGAGGTCGTCCAAGGTCGCCCGGATCCTGGTGCGCAGGTGCTCGACGCCCTGGGAGTGCGGCCGGTGCCGGTCCGCGACCACCATCAGGGACTCGTCGCCGGGATCGAGCACCAGCACACGCACCCGTCCGCCGGTCTTCAGGATCGCGGGCAGGTCGGTGCGCATGCCCTGCACGGTCCTGGTCATGGTGAGCCCGACCAGCAGGATGTCGGAGGCCCTCGCCCTGCGGTCGATCAGGTCAGCCGGGAACTCGGCGCGCAACGCGACGGCGCCGGTCCTGGTCCGGGTGATCTGCTGGGTCAGCTTCCTCGACTTGATCTGCGAGATCGCCAGGATCGCCAGCAGGGCCAGCACGGCCGACGCCAGCTTCTCCAGGCCGACGAGCCCCGTGATGCCCAGGACCGTGAAGACGAAGCCGGCCACCACGAGCAGGTAGAGGTCGAGGTTGTCGTCGGTGACGAAGGCCCGCACCGCTCGCCTGACACGACCTTGTTCGCCGCTCAACCAATCCTCCGCGAGAGCGCTTGGAGCTGCTCCAAGCTCAGCAGACCGGCGCGAGCGGCGTGGTCTCGTCAGGGCCGGGCCGGCGCCGCCACCGGTCCAGCTTGGCGTGCTCGGTCAGCGTGATCAGCGTTTCCCGCACCGACAGGCGCACCCGCGGATCGCAGTTCACGACGGGAACCTCGGGAGCGATGCCCATCCCGCGGATGATCGCCTTCACGTCCGACCGCACCGACGCGTGCACGTTGTTCAGCGCCAGCACGTACGGGATCTTGTGGTCCTCGAAGTACCGCATGGCGTCGACGGAGTCCGCCGGGCGCATCACGTCGAACAGCACCACGGCACCGACGGCGCCGCGCACCACGTCGTTCCAGCCCGCCCGCGGGTCCTGCCACTGCGGGGCCACGAAGAGGTGCAGCGCGAGGCCCGGATCGAGCCACACGCGGCCGAACTGTATGCGCACCAGCTCGGTGACCAGACCCGCGCGCTCCGGTGGGAGCGCGGTCATGGTCAGCAGATCGTTTTCCACGATCGACCTGATGAAGGTGCTCTTGCCGACGCCGAAGCCACCCGCGACGACGATCTTGGCCGAAGTCAGCTCCCGTCCAGGCGGCCCAGGGGGCCCGAAGTCGGGAAATCTAGAGCCGACGTAGTCCACTCAGCACTCTCTCCATCAACCCGAGGTCCGGCGTGACACCGCCTGCGGAAGCGGTCTGGTGCACGTCCACCAGACCTCGTTCCGCCATGTCGCCGAGCAGCACCTTGACGACTCCCAGCGGGAGGCGCATCAGTGCGGCCACCTCCGCGACGGATCGCGGTGAGCGGCACAACTCGACGACGTGTTGGTGCTCAGCCTGCAAGATACCTGCAGACTGCCGACTCTGATCATTGGCGGAGACAAGTGTCTCGATCTCGAGGTTGATGTTCGACCGTGTGCGCCCTCCGGTCCAGGCATATGCACGCACGATCGAGGCGTCGGAAAGCTCCGGGACCGGGGTCTCGAAGACAGGTGTTTCTTGTTGCTCTGCAACGGGAGTCGCTTCCCGCGCGGGCACCGGGGACTCAGAGCGCGTTCGCTTGCGACCCGAGTCCAGGGAGAACCCGTTCATCAGGTCGGCGAACGTCTGCTCGGCGGGGGACTCCCGCCGCCTGCGTCGACGATGCGCGTCAGCGGCCGAACTCATCATCACCTCACGCTGTGCAGCTGCGCTCGCAGTTCGGGAGTGAGGATCTGGCCCACCTGGTCGACGACCACGGTCATCTCGTAGGCCACTTGGCCGACGTCGCTGTCGGGCGCGGCGAGAACCACCAAACAAGACCCGTCTCGAATGGACATGAGGAGCATGATCCCGTAGTCCATCTCGATCACGGTGCGCAACACTCCGCCGCCCTCAAAACAACGCGAGGCGCTCATCGTCAGTGATGCGACGCCCGCGGCGATCGCGGCCAGCTGCTCCGCGCGGTCCGGCGGCAGACCGGTCGACTTGGTGAGCAGCAGGCCGTCCACCGAGATCACGATCGCGTGTGCGACCCCCGGTACGCGATCGGTGAAGTTCGTGATCAGCCAGCCGAACTGGTCCACCTGGCGTGACTGAGGCGTGCTCATGCCTTTTCCCCGTTCCCCTGGCCTTTTCCGTTCCCGTTGCTGCCCAGCGGCATCTGGCGGATACCCGTCTGGTAGCTGGCGAGAAAGCCTCGTGCCCGCTCCGGATCGCGCTTGGCCGGCGCCGCCGGCGGGCGGGCACCGTTCTCGGGACGTTCCGCGAGGTCGGGGAGCAGATTCTTACGTGGCGCCCGTTTCGGCAACCCGGCATCTGTCTCACCGGCGTCCGTCGCGGGGTCGCCCGGCTGTTCCCAGACCGTTCCCGCGGACTTCTTGCCGAACCAGGAAGCCGCTACGGAGGGTGACGGCCCAGGTCGGGAAGCTGGCAACGAACGATCACCGTTGACCGGTTCGTCCGAGACGCCGCTTCCGGCGAACCAGGAAGAAGTCGTCTCAACAGGGGTGGGTCGCGTCTCGTTTGGCGACCCGCTCGAAGTTCCGTTCGGCGTGTGGCGGGCCTGCCGCTGGGGCAGCGCCTCGTCGATCGCGGCGCCGCGGAACGACGTCCACTCGGCCGACTCGCGCGGCTGTTCGATGGCGGGAGCGACCGCGGCCGGCGGCGGAGCCAGGTTCGGGGTCTTCACGACCACGTGCGGCTGCTTCGCCGGCACCTGCTTCGGCTGCGGCAGCGCGGCGTGCCGCGGCTGGGCGGGCGCGGCGGGCGCCTCGTGCGAACGGACGAGCTCCGCGGGCACGAGGACGAACGCGCGCAGGCCTTCCCTGCCCTCACCGGACGCGCGCAGGCGGACGGTGATGCCGTGGCGCGCCGCGAGACGACCGACCACGAACAGACCCATCTGGCGCGACACCGGCACATCGTCTTCTGCACCGGAGGAAAGCCGTTCGTTCGCCTCGGTCAGCTCGGCCGGGCCCATGCCGATGCCCTGGTCGGCGACCTCGACGAGCACGGCGCCCTGCTGGTCGATCCGCGAGCCGATCATGACCTGGGTGGTGGGCGCGGAGAACGCGGTGGCGTTGTCCAGCAGCTCGGCGACGAGGCGCACGAGGTCGCTGGCCGCGTAGCCGACGATCTCCACCGTCGGCGTCGACTTCACCACGACTCGCTGGTAGTGCTCGATCTCCGACGCGGCGGCGCGCAGCACGTCCGCCAGCGGGACCGGCTGGTGGAACCGGCGCGCGACGTCGGTGCCGGACAGCACCATCAGGTTCTCGTTGTTGCGGCGCATGCGCGTCGCGAGGTGGTCGAGCTTGAAGAGGTTGGCGAGCTGCTCCGGGTTCTCCTCGTGGCGCTCCAGCTCCTCCATGAGCTTGAGCTGGCGTTCGACAAGACCCTGCGAGCGGCGCGACAGGTTGACGAAGATGTTCTTCATGCCCGACCGCAGCGACGACTGCTCGACGGCGGACCGGATCGCCTGCTCGTGCACGGCGTCGAACGCGCGCGCCAGCTGGCCGAACTCCTCGGTGGTGTGCACGGGCACCGGTTCGATCTCGGTGTCCGGCTTGCGGTCGGCGCGGATCGCGGCGACGACCTCCGGCAGGTGGTGGTGCGCCACGTCGAGCGCGGAGTGCCGCAGCTCGGACAGCGAGCGCAGCAGGTAGCGGCCGATGACGAAGCCGAGCGCGCCGGCGATGATCAGCATCGCGAGCAGGATGACCGCGGCGGCGCCCGCCTTGTTGGACGTGTCGTCCTGCAGCGCCTCTGCCGTGCTCGCGAGCTCGTCCTGCAGTGTGCGGGTGACCTTCTCCATCAGGCGCGTGGTCGTGCCGGACGCGTTGTTCCACTCGTCCACCGCGATGCCGAACGACGGCGGCGGCTTCGGCTGACCGGGCCGCGTCGTGGGCGCCGGCACGCCGTCGGGCTGGGTGAGCGCGCGTTCGACCAGCGCCGTGCGGTTCGCGACGACGGCACCGGTGACGGTCTGCTCGTACTCGCGGCGCTGCTGGGCGGTGGCGATGGCCTGGAAGTCGTTGAGGCGGTCCTGCAACCGGATGTCGGACTGCTCCAGCGTGCGGATCTCGGCGCCGAGGAGCTTGGTCCGCCCGATTCCGGCCAGGACGATCGCGTGCTGCTGGGAGACCTGCTCCTGTGCGATGACCATGTTGTGCAGCGCCATCGCCGTGCCGGAGATGGCCTGGTCGCTGAACTGGCTGATGAGCGCCTGCTCGAAGTCCAGGAGCGACTTCACGACGGCGCTGTAGCCGGCGGTGCCGCCGGTCGGGTCGCCGCCGTCGCCGCCCTGGACGACCTTCTCGCGCACGCTCTTCAACGTGTCGAGCTGGCCGCCCATCTCCGTGAAGCGGTTGCGGGCGACGTCGCTCAGCCCTTCGGCGCGCTCGACGCGGCGGCGCACGGTCGCGGCGGCGTTGTCGGTGGCGCTGATCTGGTTCTGGTAGGCGCCGACGCCGGAGCCGCTGGTCGCGCTCTGGGCGGCGAGCGTGCGTTCCTGCTGGACGCTGGAGATCAATGGCGCGAGATCTGCCCGTAGCCGAACCAGGCCCTGCATCTGCACGTAGTTGTTGGACCGGTCGACGTAGCCTGAGATCTGCAGCGCGCCCGCGCCGATCGCCACGGCGACCGGCACCAGCAGCACGACACCGAGCTTGACGGGCAGGCGCCAGTTGCGCCAGTCGCTGATCTTTCTCCACTCGACATTCACGAAATGATCCCCAAGGCGCGCTCGAAGTGCCCCACTATCGGCTACCTCCTGGCCTGGTGAATCCCCGCGAGTCGAGACACCCGCAGCTCGATATCCAGATCAGCCGTATCGGGTGTGAGCGGATAGTAGGCCAGAGAGCGTTACGCGACAACGACCTCGGGCGTGTACGACTGATCACCCACCGTGACAGCCCACCTCACGGGGTGGTCCTGCGGAGTCGGGGGATTGACTCACCGCCACGCGTGGTTACGCTTGCGCCCTCCACCCCCGGTCCGGCCGCAGCCGCCTCGATGGCGCGCGCCGGGTACTCCCCGTAACGAATGCGAGCGGTTGATGACGAAGGCGCTGCCCTCCGTGTCACGCCCGGCCTCCCCCGGATTCGCGACCTTTGACGACCGTCATCACTCATTGCTCATAGATGGTGACGGTGAGCCTGATTTCGGTGCCATCCAAACGAGTGAGGATTTTCTCGCGCTGAAGCGCCGGGTGAGGCGATTCATTCTTCCCGCGACGGTGCTGTTCCTCGCTTGGTACGTAACGTTCGTATTGCTTTCCGCTTACGCCGCGGACTTCATGAGCACGCCGCTCTTCGGAACGGTGAACGTCGGCCTGACGATGGGATTCCTCCAGTTCGTCACGACCATCATCATCACGATGGCGTACGCCCGGTACTCCAAGAAGAGGCTCGACCCGCAGGTAGAAAAGGTGCGCGCGCTCGCGGAGACGGATGAGGAGCTCGTGTGACCGGGACGAACACCGCGATCAACCTGTCCGTTTTCGGCATCTTCGTCCTGCTGACGCTGTACATCGTCTATCGCGCGTCGACGCGGAACGTCAGCGCCTCGGACTACTACGCCGCGGGCAGCAGCTTCACCGGCACGCAGAACGGCATCGCACTCTCGGGTGACTTCCTCTCCGCCGCGTCGTTCCTGGGCATCTCCGGTGCCATCGCGGTGAACGGCTACGACGGCTTCCTCTACTCGATCGGCTGGGTCGTGGCCTGGCTGATCGGCCTGATGCTCATCGCGGAACGGCTGCGCAACACCGGCCGCTACACGATGGGCGACGTCATGGCGTTCCGCATGCGCCAGCGCCCGGTCCGCGCCGCCGCGGCCAACGCGACGCTGGTCATCTCGCTCTTCTACATGATCGCGCAGATGGCGGGTGCCGGCGGTCTGATGGCGCTGCTGCTGGACGTGCACAGCTCCGTGGGCCAGGCCATCATCATCGCCGTCGTCGGCATCGTCATGGTGCTGTACGTGCTGGTCGGCGGCATGAAGGGCACCACGTGGGTGCAGATCATCAAGGCCGTGCTGCTCATCCTCACCGTCACGCTGCTGACGATCTTCCTGATCGGCAAGTTCGGCTTCGACATGTCCGCGATGCTCGACCGCGCGACGCAGAAGTCGCCGCTGGGCGAGGCGGTGCTCTCGCCGGGTGTGAAGTACGGCGCGAGCGACCTGTCCAAGATCGACTTCCTGTCGCTGGCACTGGCCCTGGTGCTGGGCACCGCGTCGCTCCCCCATGTGCTGATGCGCTTCTACACCGTGCCGAACGCGCGTGAGGCACGTAAGTCGGTCGTGTGGGCCACGTGGATGATGGCCGTCTTCTACTCGTGCACGCTGGTCATCGGCTTCGGCGCCATGGCGCTGGTCGGCACCGACAAGATCACCGGCGCTCCCGGCGGCGAGAACTCCGCCGCGCCGCTGCTCGCGTTCCAGGTCGGCGGCACGGTGCTGCTCGGCATCGTCTGCGCGGTGGCGTTCGCCACGATCCTCGCCGTCGTCGCCGGTCTGACGCTGACGGCGTCCGCCTCCTTCGCGCACGACGTCTACGCGAACGTCATCAAGCACGGTGAGGCGGACCCGCGCGACGAGGTCCGGGTCGCCCGCATCACCGCGGTGTGCGTCGGCGTGCTCGCGATTGTCGGCGGTATCGCGGCCAACGGGCAGAACGTTGCCTTCCTGGTCGCTCTCGCCTTCGCATTGGCCGCGTCCGCGAACCTGCCGACGCTGCTCTACTCCCTGTTCTGGAAGCGTTTCAACACGCGCGGCACTTTGTGGAGCATCTACGGCGGTCTTACGTCGTGCGTGCTGCTCATCGCGTTCTCGCCCGCCATCTCCGGGTCGAAGTCGTCGGTGTTCCCGGACGCCGACTTCGCGTTCTTCCCGCTGTCCAACCCCGGCATCGTGTCGATCCCGCTGTCGTTCCTCGCCGGGTTCCTGGGCACGATCCTCAGCAAGGAACCCGCGGACCCCGCCAAGCAGTCGGAGATGGAGGTCCGCGGGCTCACCGGCATCGGCTCAGGCCTGCGCTAGCGCTGTGACCGCGCTAGCAGTTCCGCGACCGCTTTGTTGAACACCTCGGGGCGTTCCAGGTTCGGCATGTGGGCGGCACCGTCGACCACGACCAGTGCCGAACCCGGGACGCGCTCGTGCATGTACTCCGCGTCCGGCACCGGCGTGAACTCGTCGTCACTGCCGACCACCACGAGGGTCGGCACGGTGATCGTGGCGAGCAACTCGGTGTAGTCGGGCCGTTCCGCGCGGCCTCGCAGCGCCGCCGCGGCACCTTCCGCCGGAGCGTTGTGCATCATCCGGGACACGTGTTCGGAGACTGGGCCGGCGTTGTGCCGCGCCACCATCTTCCACAGCACCTCGTCCGCGTAGCCGGACATGCCCTCGCGCAGCAGGCGGTCGGCCATGTCGTTGCGGTTGCGGCGGCCCTGCGGGGTCTCTCCCTGGGCGAACGTGTCGGCCAGGATCAGCCCTCTCGTGCGCTCGCCGTACAGCCGCTGGAACTCCAGGACGATCTGGCCGCCCATCGACAGGCCGCCGAGCACGAACCTCTCGACGCCGAGGTGATCGAGCAGCCCGGCGACGTCCCCGGCGAACGCCGACAGCGGCGTGACGCCGGGAACGACGGTGGACTCGCCGTAGCCGCGCAGGTCCGCGGCGATCACGCGCCAGCCGGCCGCGCTGAAGTGCTCGGTCTGCGGCCGCCACATCGAGCGGTCGAACGGGTGGCCGTGCACCAGGACGAGCACGTCGTCGCCGGAGCCTTCGTCGTCGTAGCCGATGGTGATGCCGTTGACGACAGCTTTCATGATTCCCCCCGGAACTGTTCTTTATCGGGACATCGTCTGCCTGACCGCCGCGCTGAACCGGCCGGCGGCTTCCTCGCCGGTGAGCGTGAAGCCGAGCGAGGGCTCGGTGAGTTCCAGCTCCAGCAGCAGCGGTTCGCCGTTCTCCCCCTCGACCACGTCCACACGGGCGTAGAGGAAGTCCTGACGCCGCAACGAGAGCAGCTCGGCGGCAACGTCAAGGACCTGGTTCGCGAGCTCGGTCTGCCGCGCGGTCGGTTCGATGCCGCGCAGCCGCTCCTCCACGTACAGGCCGGACTCCGACTCGGCCAGGCCACGCCCGAGCATCGGTCCTTTGTGGAACGAGTGGGAGTACTCACCGGCGAAGAACACCAGCGCGGTCTCGCCGTGCGCGTCCACACTGGCCTGATAGGGCTGCACCAGCGCTTTGACGCCAAGGGCTTCGAAGTGCGCGTGGGCTGCGGCATGGCCGGTGAACCGCCCGGCACCGCGCGAACCCGCGCCGACGGCGGGCTTCACCACGAACTCGCCGTCCGGGAAGTGCGGCTCCTCCCCCGGCTCCACGACGGTGGTGGGCACGACGGCGACACCACGCTCCGCGAGGTCGACCAGGTAGGACTTGTCGGTGTTCCAGCGGACCACCGGAAGCGGGTTCGCCAGCACGGGCACGCTTTCGCACCACGCCAGGAACTCGCCGAGGCGCTCGGGGTAGTCCCAGGTGGTGCGCAGCACCACGAGGTCGGCGTCGACGGCGTCGCCCCAGGGCTGCCACTCGACGTCGACACCGTCCCGCCGCAGGACCTCGACCAGGTTGTCCTCGTCGCCGTCGCCCTTGGGCAGCGCGGCGCAGGAGGCGAACACGACCCTCACGACTGCATCTTGGCCATCTTGCGGCGGTGCTCGAAGCCGATCTTCGTGGCGGCGGTGGTCTCGCGGTCCCATTCGGCCTGCTCGACGTTGTCGACGGCGTCGACGGCCTTGGTGGCGGACTCGACGTCCTTGGCCATCACGTCGCCCATGGCGCCGTCCGCGCCGACCAGCACGATGCGCGCGCCGGCCCGGCCGATCGGCTCCACGACGGCCCTGACCGCCGTGCCCGGCTTGCCGTGGGCCTTCACGAACTCCGCGATGCGCTTCTGAGTGGTTTGATCAGACACCCCCACACTGTAAAACCAGCTAGTAGGTTCGGTCGGGTGACCACCGACACGCTGACGTCCTTCCTCACGTGGTACTTCGATCATCATCCCGCCCACGCCGCGCAGGTCGGCTCGCTTCCGCACCACTCGACGTTCGGCGACTTCTCCGCTTCCGCGTTCGAGCAGCGGGCGAGGGAGAAGGGTGCGTGGCTCGCGCGGCTGGAGCCGTTGCCGAAGTCGGTGGACCGCGATCTCGCGCTGTCGGTGCTGCGCGGCGCGCTGGCCGTGGAGGCGTGGCCGTCGTGGCGGCGTGATCCGCACGAGTACTCGGGGATGGTCTTCTTCGGACTGCTCTCGCCGTTCCTGCACCGGCTGCTGCCGGAGGCCGAGCTCGTCGCCTGCGCGGTCGCGAAGCTGCGCGAGGTGCCCTCGGTCTTCGCCGCAGCCGAGGCGAACCTCGACGCGTCGCTGGCGTCGCCGCTGGTCGTGCGACGGGCGATGGAGCAGGTGAGGACCGGGCGTTCGTTCCTGCTGGACGCGCTGCCGCTGGAGGTGTCCTCACCGGCGCTGCGCGCCCAGCTGGTGGAGGCCGCCGTGCCCGCCGCGGAGGCGTTCGACCGGTACGCGGCGTTCCTGCAGGACCTCGCCGTGCGGGCGAGCGGCGACTGGAGGATGGGCGAGAAGCTCTACTCGGCCGTGTTGCAGGACAAGGAGTTGCTCGGCTACGGCGCGCCGGAGCTGCACCAGCGCGGCCAGGACGCCTACGCCTCGCTGGAGGCGGAGCTGATCGAGCTGGCCGGCTCCCCCGACTGGCGCTCGGTGATGAGCTCGCTGCAGGACGACCACCCGCCGACGCTGGAGGCGATGCGCGCCGAGTACGAGGCGGAGACCCGGCGGGCACGTGCGGCGCTGGTCGAGCACTCGCTGGTGACGCTGCCCGACGGCGAGGAGTGCAGCGTGGTGCCGTCGCTGCCGTTCCAGCGGCCGATCATGTCGGTCGCGAGCTACCTCGGCCCGCCGCCGCTGACGTCCCTGCGCACGGGCTACTTCTTCGTGCCGTTCACGCCGGACAACGCCACGGACGAGCAGATCACGCACCGGCTGCGCACCAACGCGCGTTCGCAGCTGCCGACGATCTCGGTGCACGAGGCCTACCCCGGCCACCACTGGCACTCGGCCTGGGTGGCGGCGCAGGGTTCCGCGCACCCGCTGCGGAAGGTGTTCCGGACGTCGTACTTCTCCGAGGGCTGGGCGCTGTACGCGGAGAAGCTGCTGCGGTCGGTCGGCTACTACACGACCCGCGGCGCTTTGATGGGGCACGTCGAGGCGCGGTTGTTCCGCGCGGCGCGGATGATCGTCGACACGGCGCTGCACTGCGGTGACATGACGCCCGACGAAGCCGAGTCGTTCATGGTGTCGCGCACGGCGCTGACACCGGGCACGGCGGTCGGCGAGGTGAAGCGGTACTGCGCGTGGCCGACGCAGGCACCGTCCTATCTGACCGGCGCGTTGGAGATCGACCTGATCCGCGACGAGTACCTGGCCGCGGGGCTGGGATCGTTGCGCGACTTCCACGACCGGATCGCGGGGTCAGGCGCTCTGCCGCTCGGGCTCGCGCGCCGCGTGGCGCTGGGCGAGGAGTGACGGCAGCGGGATCAGGGCCGCGACGACGTAGGCGAACGCCGCGATCGTCGCGGTAGTGGTGTCGCCGATCTTCGCGGCGACCAGCGGCGCGGTGACGGCGCCGAGCGGGATCGCCAGGTAGGAGCCGAACTCGTCGTAGGCGGTGACGCGGGACAGCATGTGGTTGGGAACGTTGCGCTGCAACGACGTCTCCCAGGCGATCACCCACGTGCCCATGCCCATGCCTTCGACGAACGCGATGACGACGAGCGTCGGGGTGTTCGCCTGAAGTCCCAGCGCGAGCAGCGGGGCGGCCGCGACGAGAGTGACGAGCGTGGCGATCCACAGCGGCACGGTGCGCGTCCGGTACAGGATCAGGGTGATGAGGGCGAGGCCCGCGCCCGACGCGCTGAGCACCACGCCCCACTCGAACTCGCCGATGGTCCGCTTCGCGATCGCCAGGCCGAGCACCGTCCACACGCCGGTGTAGATGGCGTTGGTGAGGCAGAAGGAGAGCACCATCGTCCACACCCACGTGGTGGTGCGGAACGTGTCCCAGCCCTCCTTGAGGTCCTGGGTGAGGCTGCTCTTGGCCGGTTTGCCGGGCAGCCTCAGCTTCGCGTACAGCACGGCCGCGGTCAGGAAGGTGCCGGCGTCGAACGCCAGCGCCCAGCCCGCGCCGATGGTGGCCGCGGCGAGGCCCGCCGCCGCGGGGCCGATCAGACCCGTGCCGTAGCGGGCGGCGCTGAGCAGCGAGTTCGCCTTCTGAAGGCGGCCGGGTTCGACCAGTTCCGGGAGCACGCCGCGCGCCGCAGGTGAGGTGAAGGCGCCGAACGCGCCCTGCGTCGCCTGGAGCGCCACGACGAGACCGAGGTGGTAGTTGCCGGTCAGAAGTGCTGTGGCAGCCACGGCCTGCGCCACACCGGACCCGACGTGGCTGACGGTGAGGACGGCCGACCGGCTGAACCTGTCCGCTGTGGAGCCACCGATCAGAACCAGTCCCAGATGGGGAACGAGCCGCGCGGTCAGCACCAGGCCGGAGTCGAGCACCGTGCCGTGGTCGAGGACCGCGAACGGCAGCGCGACCACCGCCATGGCGCTGCCGAGAAGTGAGATGACCCGCGCCGAGCAGAACAAGCCGAACGCCCCCATGCTGAACGACCGTAGTGGTTCCCACCTGGCGGGAACGGGAACATCGGGGCCGTGACCCGGGTTGAGCGGGTTGAGTCGATCAAGGAGGACAGATGCCCAAGGCAGTGGTGGTGCGTTCGGCGGGTGGCCCGGAGGTGCTCGAGTACTCGGACGTGCCGGCGCCGGTGCCCGGTGACGGCGAGCTGCTGGTGCGGGTCGGCGCGGCCGGGGTCAACTACATCGACACCTACCAGCGCAGCGGCCAGTACTCGGTGCCGTTGCCCACCGCTTTGGGGCTCGAGGGCGCGGGCGAGGTCGTCGCGTCGAACTCCGCTGACTTCGCCGTCGGTGACCGGGTGGCGTGGATGTCCGTACTGGGCAGCTACGCGTCCGAGGTCGTGGTGCCGGCTTCGGCCGCCGTCCGGGTTCCCGACGGGCTGGACGTCGAGCTGGCCGCAGCCGCTCTGCTGCAGGGCATCACCGCGCACTACCTGACGCACTCGACGCATGTCGTGAAGGAGGGCGACCGGGTGCTCGTGCACGCGGCGGCCGGTGGCGTCGGGCTGCTGCTGACGCAGTGGGCGAAGGCTCGTGGTGCGTTCGTGGTCGCCACCGTGTCGACCGACGAGAAGGAGGCGCTGGCCAGGGAGGCCGGGGCCGACCAGGTGCTGCGGTACGGGGACTTCGCGTCGCAGATCGAGAAGGTCGACGTGGTGTACGACGGGGTCGGGCGCGACACGTTCGACCAGTCGCTGGCCTCGTTGAAGCCGCGCGGGTTGCTGGCGTTGTTCGGGGCGTCGTCCGGGCCGGTGCCGCCGGTGGATCCGCAGCGGTTGAACGCGGCGGGGTCGGTGTACCTGACGCGGCCGTCGACCGGGGCGTACCTGCTGGACCGCGCCGAGTTCGAGTGGCGGGCCGCCGACCTGTTCGGGGCGATCGTGGACGGAACGCTCAACATCCGGATCGGTGGCCGGTACGAGCTGGAGGAGGCGGCGCAGGCGCACACCGACCTGCAGTCGCGCCGAACCACCGGAAAGTTGCTGCTGCTGCTGCCGTGATCCGGCGCGGCCCCCGACCGGGTTGCCCGGCCGGGGGCCGGCACGTCATGCCGCCGGGGTGACCTTCACGCCGTCGATCACGAAGACGAGGGTCTCGTTGGGCTTGATGCCCTGACCGCCCTTGCCGTAGCCCTTGGCCGGCGGGACGATCAGCAGCCGCCGCCCCTTCTCCTTGAGCCCGATGATGCCTTCGTTCCAGCCGTCGATGACGGGCGCCTGGCCCACGTTCTCGACGTCGAACGGCTGCCCGCGGTCGAACGAGCTGTCCAGCACCTTCTTGTCGGAGAAGGTCGTGAGCTGGTAGTTGACCGAGGCCGTCGTGCCCGCCTTCACCTCGGCGCCGGTGCCCTGCACCAGGTCCTTGATGATGAGCTCGTCGGTGGGCTTGCAGGCGGGGATCTCGACCTTGGGCGCCGCGCCGAAGTCGCCGGTGACCTTGAAGTCGTCGGCCTTGCACGGGGTGGACGGCGCGGCGGACGAAGTGCCGGACGAGGGCTGGGCGGAGCTGCCGCAGCCCGCGAGGCCGGTGGCCGCTGCGAGCGCCAGGGACGCGATGAGCAGGACGTTGCGCATGGTCGGTGAGAGTATTCGGGGGCGTGTGAGCGGGGTGTAGCAGGTCGGTCGCGGGGCTGCGGGCCTGCGACGGCGGTCGGGCCGAGGCTCCGCCCACTGGAGCAATGAGGGTGGCGGACGAGCGGGCTAGAACACGCGGCGTGGGTGCGTTCGGGCGTGTGGGTCACCCTCATCCGACTCGCCCAAGGCGGGCCGCGACGGGGCGTCACCGAAGTGCACGAGTACGGGCCGGCGACTGGGCTCAAGGGCGGTTATTCCGGTTGTAAATGTCGCACGAATAGCAGCTTCCTTATCTTTTGACCGACGCGTACAGTGACTCCGCGCACTTGATCGGACACTGAGCGCATTCGTCCGTTCGGGTAGCGGCCGATGAGGTGATCCCGGGAGGTGGACACGTGTCCGCGGAGGCCGGAGGCATCCGCAGCAACCTGATCCAGGAGTTGTTTTGGACTCGGACCGGGTTGCTCCTCCTCATACTCGTCGTGACGTCGGGTGCGTCGCTGGCCATTTCCAGTCAAATGGATTCCGGGGCGGCGAGAAACCTGCTGACCGCGGTGGGGACGGGCACGCTCATATCGGCTGTCGTGAGCTTCACGCAGACGTTGGTCACGTCCAAAGCGGCGCAGAAGGCCTTGCTCGCGCCGGTGGTCGAGGAGAGTCGCAAGGCGCTCAGGGAGCTCACTCAGGAGTATCGGGCGCTGGACCGGGAGTTCTTCCCCAGTCACGTGTTCGAGCCGACGGCGCGACCCGATCCGGTGTTCAACCAGCTCATGATGCAGGACCTGGAGCGGACGCGGCTGTACTGCTTCCGCGGGTTCGCCGGGCGGTACGCGGCGGGCCGGGTGTTGCTCTCCCAGACGGAATGCGAGCTCAGGGCCGTGCTGGCGGACCCGCGCGACGACAACGCCATCAGCGGGCGGGCGCGGTACCTGCTGCGCAACGAAGGAGCCGACGGCGACTACGACGAGATTCAGGCGAAGCTCAAGGAACAGATCGGCATCGGGCTCGTCGGGCTGTACGCGGCGCGCAGCCGGTGCAGCAGAATCGACGTCACGATCGTTTCGGATCCGCCGCTCGATCGGCTCGAGTTGTTCGACGACTCCGCCTGGCTGACGCTGTACAGCAACACCGCCGGAGTGCTGAGGCCATATCCCAGGACACTCAGGTTCACCGAGAGCTCGTTCCTGTACGCGATGGAACGCGCCGAGTTCCTGCGCATCAGCAATTCCAAGGCCGGATACCACTTCGTCATCACGCCGGGCACCACGAGAACGGACTTCCTGGCGTTGTTCGAGAAGATCACCGGCGACACACTCACAGACGACGGATACCGCGAACTCGAAGAGAAGTTCCACGCATTCCGCCGCGAATTCTCCACATCCGCTCAGTTGAGGAGCTGATCGATCTTGCTAGCCGAGTTCACCGGGTTGTCCGCGCTCGAGGAGCTCGCCGCTCGCGTGCAACGCGCCGAATTCCCCGTGGTGGACCACTGGACCGAAGTCGGCGTGTGGTTCCGCGAGTGGGCGAGCCGGCCGAACCTGCGCAAGGAGCTCCGTTCGTACATCGACGGGCTCACACCGCAGCAGGCGACCTGGGTGATTGCGCATTCCCGCGAGACGACGACGCACTTCGCGTGGTGCCTCCGCGACGAGACGGACGAACCGTTCACGTTCTGGCTGCACGAGTACAAGCCGCTGTCGGACTGGCGGACCGGGTACGCGGACTCCGTCCACAACCACCGGTACCACTTCTGCACCACCATCCTGAGCGGCGCGTACCTGCACGAACGTTTTGACGCGCGACTCGGCGTCGGCGGCCGCACGGTCATCGGCACGGAGCTCACGAACCGCACCCAGTGCACCGAAGGCACCACTGGCACGTTGCTCGCGCACGAGTTCCACCGCATCCCACGCGCGGCCGACGGCACCATGACGTTCCTGGTCAAGTCGCGGGCCGTCACGCCGTGGAGCCTCAGCTACGACCCGGACACCGGGACCAGCCACCGGCACGTACCGGTCGAGGACCGACTGGAGGATCTGACGAACCAGCTCTGAAGCCCTACGGAGGCACCCGTAACACGCCTACCATCAGCCCACCCGGTGGGAGGGCTGATGATGCGTACGCGCACAACGATTCCAAGGTCTGTCATCGCGGACGTGGAGCAGCGCGTGAGGCGGCTGTGCGAGGATCTGGCCGCGAAGCTGCAGTTCCACGGCTGGCACCACGTGAGCTTCGTCCGCGACAAGGCCGTGCACTTCGCCGAGCGCAACGGCGCCGCGAAGGACGTCGTCGAGGTCGCCGCACTCGTGCACGACCTCAACTACATGGTCCGCCGCAACTCGCTGCCGACGGACGGCGAGGCGCTGCGCAGGAAAACGCTGTTCGTCGCGGGTGTCTGCGTCGGCGACATCGAGTGGATCGAGCGCGTCGTCCTCGAAGCCGAGATGCGCACCCGCCACCGCGACATCTCGCTGGAGGCCCAGGCGCTCTCGGACGCGGACACGCTGTTCAAGGCCCTGCCGGTGACGCCGGTGGTCCTCGCGCACAAGTACCTGCAGGAGAACGGCATCACGCTGCGGGAGCTCGCGTACAAGATCGTGGGCGAGCAGATGTCCAAGGCCGACGACGGCTACTACTTCTACGACGCGGAGGCCGCCGCGACCTACTCGAAGTGGGCCGAGACGAACCTCCTGCTGTGGCAGCACATCGTGGAGTCCCTCGACGACCCGTGCGTCGAGGAACTGCTCACCAAAGTGGCTTCCTGAGCACGCGTCACCGCGCCAGCTGGTCACGGCGGCGCACGAGGTACGCGACCTCGGCGGCGTTGCCGGTCAGCTCGACGGCCCTGTCGTACGCCGCCCTGGCCTCGGAGCTGCGGCCCAACCGGCGCAGGAGGTCGGCCCGCGCGGCGTGGTAGGCGTGGTAGTCCTCCAGCGGCAGACCGGCGAGCTCGGCCAGCGCGACCTCGGGACCGTCCAGCTCTGCGAGGGCGATCGCCCGGTTGAGCCGCACGATCGGCGACGGGTCGAGCCGGACCAGCCGGTCGTAGAGCGCGACCACCTGGGACCAGTCGGTGTCGCGGACGTCGAGGGCGTCGGTGTGGACCGCGTTGATCGCGGCGAGCACCTGGTAGCGCCCCGGCGCTCGCCCGGCGGCGAGACACCCGCGGACCAGCGCGTGGCCCTCGTCGACCAACGAGCGGTCCCAGGCACCGCGGTCCTGCTCGGCGAGGGAGACGAGCTCCCCGTTCGCCGACACCCGCGCGGGCCGGCGGGCCTGCGTCAGCAGCATCAGCGCCAGCAGACCGGCGACCTCACCGTCGGAGGGCAGCAGCGCGCGGACCAGCCTGGTCAGCCGGATCGCCTCGGTGGTCAGGTCGTCGCGCACCGCGTCCTCGCCGGGCTCCGAGACCAGGTAACCCTCGTTGAAGATCAGGAACAGCACGGTGAGCACCCCGGCGAGCCGCACGGGGAGGTCCTCGTGCGACGGCACGCGGTACGGGATCCCCGCGGCCTTGATCTTCGCCTTCGCGCGGGTGATCCGCTGTGCCATGGCGGCCTCGGAGACCAGGAACGCGCGGGCGATCTCGGGCACGGTCAGCCCGCCGACCATCCGCAGCGTGAGCGCGATCCGCGTCTCCACGGCGAGAGCGGGGTGGCAGCAGGTGAAGAGCAGGCGGAGCCGGTCGTCCTCGACGGCACCGGCCGGCTCCGGCGGGCCGGACAGCATCAGGGCCTCCTTGTGCTTGTCCTCGCGCCTGGCCTCGCGCCGGAGCCGGTCGATCGCCTTGCGGTGGGCGGTGGTCGTGAGCCACGCGCCGGGGTTCGGCGGGACGCCGTCGACCGGCCAGCGTTCGACGGCGGTCGCGAACGCCTCCGCGGCCATCTCCTCGGCGATGTCGAGGTCGCCGCAGCGCCTCGCCAGAGTCGCGACCACCCGCGCCCACTCGTCGCGGTGGACCCCGGCGATCACCTCGGCGACGCCGGTCATGCGGACAGGACCGGCCGGACCTCGACCCTGCGGTTGCAGTGCAGGGAGGCCTGGGAGGCGAGCTTCAGCGCCACGTCGAGGTCGGCGGCCTCGATGATCCAGAAGCCGATGATGAACTCCTTCGACTCCAGGTAGGGGCCGTCGGTGAAGACCGGCTCGGAGTCCCTGCCGTCGACGACGGTGGACGTGTCGGGGCCGGCGAGACCACCAGCGAAGACCCAGTGGCCGTCGGCCTGGATCTGCTTGTTGAAGGCCCGGATCGCCGTCATCTCCTCGTCGGTGGCGAGCTCGGACGAGTCGTGCAGGACGTTGAAGAGGTACTGCGCCATCGGGATCATCTCCAGCTGGTCGGGTGGGTGTCTCACCCCTGCTACGAACGCGGCGGCCCCGATCCGACACGTCCCGCCGAAATTCTTCTACCCGAGACGCAGTCGCAGGTCCGCACCGCCGTGCAGGGTGTAGGCGAGCCCCATCACGTTGCCGCGGCTGATCATCTCCCAGCGCGTCAGCCGCAGCGCGGCGCCCGCGCTGAACCCCGCCGCGAGCCGCGCCAGCACCATGCCGGTCACCCACCCGGCCATGTCGTGCGGCACGGCGGCTTCCGGGCTGATCACGCCGGACGCGCCGCCCTCCGCGAACGCCCGCACCAGGCCTGCCATCGGCGACGTCCCCACCACCAGCGGCTTGCGCGACGGCCAGTGCGGGCGCGGCCATACGCCTTCGCGGTCCCAGCGTTCGATCTCCTCCGCGTCGAGGAACCCTTCGCGGAAGTGCAGGTGCACGACGTCCATCGACTCGTCGGCCAACGCCAGGCCCAGGTCCGACGGGCTGACATAGGCCGATGACACGGCCTCGGGCGCAACCATCGACATCAGCTCGGTCACGTGCCGCTCGGTCAGCGACCGGTCCATGCCGGCGTCGACCGCCATCGACACCTCGAACGGCCGCGGCCGCGCCGAGATGCCCGCGACCAGCGGCCCGGGCGGCTGCTCCAGCACGCTCGACAGGCCCCAGAAACCGAAGGGGCACAACACGTTCCCGCTGTGATCTGACACCGGGCAGTGCGCGGGCACCTCTCCCCCGGCCCCGAACGGCCCGAACTGCCCCACGGACGCGCACAGCCGATACGGGCCATCGGTGAACGGCAGGTCGTAGATCAACGGCCACGGCACCGGGCCCGGGACCACCTCGGCGATCATCAGCCCGGCCGGACGGCCGCCCGCCCGTGCCAGCCGCCGGATCCGATCCGCCAGCGCGCTGGAGCCGAACAGCCGCGAGTACATCGCCGACCCCTGCCGGGCGAGCACGGCGAGATCGGCGCAGAACGACGGGAAGTCCTTGCCGTACCAGGGATCCAGCCCCGACAGCGCGGGCAGCGAACGAGGCAGGTCGCCGAGGTCCAGGCTGGTCCACGACGGCAGGCCGCCGGACGCCACCAGCGCCCGCTCGCCGAGCACCAGCACGGACGCCACCCGCGACGACAGCGGCTCGAGATCCGCGAACGTCCGCGACAGCCGGAACCTCAGCCGCGCACGGGACTCGCCCGCCCCGACCGGCAGCACGACCTGCTGCACGTGCACCGGCACCACACCGGAGTAGATGATCAGCTCACCGGTCCACGGCACCGACGCGTAAGGCGTGGTGACCGGAAAGCTCACCCACGGACCGGGCCCCTCCGCGGGCAGCACGAACGACTCGGACAACACCTCGCGCCCGTTCATGCCGAGCACGGCCCGCAGCTCCAGATCGCCGGGCAACGGCGCCGCGTGCTCCCCGATGTGCACCCACACCTCGTAGTCCGCGCCGGGCCGCAACGCCCCGGCGATGCCCTCGGTGGCACCGGGCAGAGCGACCATCACGGTGACCGGGCGGTCATCGGGCGGGGGCGGCTGCGGCAGAGCGGTGAAGCGGACCTGACGGCGGCGCTCCAGTTCGCGGAACTGCCACAGGGCGTCCTCGACGCTGCCCTCACCGGTACCGAGCGGCTCGGCGATCACGACGTGCGGCGCGCTCCACCCGATCAGCACCGAAGCGGGGTCCACACCGGGCACCGACGTGTGCACCGCGGTGAACAGCACGACGGGCCGCCCCAGGCCGCGCAACGCCCGCACGACCGGAGCCGTGTCCCACGAGCGCGTGTCGTGCAGTGCCACCACGTCGCCGGGGACGTCCGTGATCGGCGGCAGCGACTCCGCAGACGGGAAGTGCCGGAGATCGACCACGGCGAGCCGCAGCACCCGTACCCGCGTGGTGACCACGGTGGACGCCGTGCGCCCGACGGCGAGACCCCGGCTGACCTGCGCCCACCCGCCGGGATCTGTCACGACCAGCAGCGACTTCGCGGCGACGAACGCGGCGACGAACTCCAGCGGCGTGCCTTCGCCGCCGGAGACGGTGAACTCAACGGGCGCCACAGCCGTACGCCTGGAGGTGCAGCTAGAACGGCCAGCCCAGCACCGGCAACCCGACCACCGCGTCCACGGCGAGACCGCAGAACACGAGCATCAGGTAGAGGTTCGACATGTGGAAGAACTTCATGGTGTTCGTGGACCCGCCACGGCGCACGACGTTGTGCAGCTTGTGCGCGAAGACGGCGAACCACACGCCGGACAGCGCCGCCACGGCCACGTAGATCCACGAGGTGACGGGAGCGAGAGCGAGCGTGCAGACGACGGTGATCCAGCTGTAGATCACGATCTGCCGCGTCACCTGCTGAGCTGTGGCCACCACCGGCAGCATCGGCACGCCTGCTCGGGCGTAGTCCTCCTTGAACTTCATCGCGAGGGCCCAGGTGTGCGGCGGAGTCCAGAAGAAGATGACGCCGAACATGACCAGTGCCGGCCACTCGACGGTGCCCGTCACCGCGCTCCAGCCGATGATCACCGGCATGCACCCCGCCATGCCGCCCCAGATGATGTTCTGGGAGGTGCGGCGCTTGAGCACCAGGGTGTAGACGAAGATGTAGAAGAGGATCGTCGCCACGGCGAACGCGGCCGACATCAGGTTGACGAAGATCCAGAGGAACGCGAACGAGACGACGCCGAGCACGATGCCGAAGATCAGGGCGTTGCGCGGCGGGATGGTGTTCTGCGCGAGCGGGCGGGCCGTCGTCCGCTTCATGACCGAGTCGATGTCGGCGTCGACGAAGCAGTTGAGGGCATTTGCCGACCCCGCGGCGAGAGTGCCGCCGGTGAGCGTGCAGGCGATCAGCCACAGCGGCGGGAGGCCGTGCTGGGCGAGCAGCATCGCGGGGATCGTGGTGATCAGCAGGAGCTCGATGACCCGCGGCTTGGTCAGCGCCACGTAGGCGCCCACGACCTGGCGAGGCGACCGGGGCGCCTCGAGGACGGCACTCATCGCGGGGACGCTCCTCGTGTCGAGACAGGTGTGAAATCCAGCGACTGATGGTAACCGCGCAAAGAATTCACAGCCCGTTCGGGTGCTGGTGTGCCCCGGCACACACCCGCCTGAGACCTTTCAGAGCAACATCCGGATCTCTCAGGACTAGGCTGGCCGCAGGACGAGGGAGAGACGCGGGTCAGGCCGTTCGGGATCGATCAAGCCTGCCCGCCCTAGCGACAAGAGTGGAGCTGTAAGTCCGTGACCGTCACCGACGACATCACCCGGCTCACGAAGGCCGATCTGCCCGACGACTGGACGGAGCTGGACAAGCGCGCCGTCGACACCGCCCGCGTGCTGGCGGCGGACGCCGTGCAGAAGGTCGGCAACGGGCACCCCGGCACGGCGATGAGCCTCGCGCCGCTCGCGTACACGCTGTTCCAGCGCGCCATGCGGCACGACCCCGCCGACGCGGACTGGATCGGCCGCGACCGGTTCGTGCTCTCGGCGGGCCACTCCAGCCTGACGCTGTACATCCAGCTGTTCCTCTCCGGCTACGGCCTGGAGCTCGACGACCTCAAGGCGCTGCGCACCTGGGGCTCGAAGACGCCCGGCCACCCGGAGTACCGCCACACCAACGGTGTCGAGATCACCACGGGTCCGCTGGGCTCCGGTCTCGCCTCCGCGGTCGGCATGGCCATGGCCGCCCGCCGCGAGCGCGGACTGTTCGACCCGGACGCCGCGCCGGGGCAGAGCCCGTTCGACCACCACATCTTCGTGATCGCCTCCGACGGTGACATCGAGGAGGGCGTGACCTCCGAGGCGTCGTCGCTGGCCGGCACGCAGCAGCTCGGCAACCTGGTCGTCTTCTACGACGACAACAAGATCTCGATCGAGGACGACACCACGATCGCGCTGTCCGAGGACACCGCGAAGCGCTACGAGGCCTACGGCTGGCACGTCCAGGTCGTGGAGTCCGGCGAGAACGTGAAGGGCATCCTCGAGGCGATCGAGAACGCCAAGGCGGTGACCGACAAGCCGTCGTTCATCCTGCTGCGCACGATCATCGGCTACCCCGCGCCGAACAAGCAGAACACCGGTGCCGCGCACGGTGCCGCGCTGGGCGCCGACGAGGTCGCCGAGGTCAAGCGGATCCTCGGTTTCGACCCCGAGCAGACCTTCGAGGTCGCCGACGAGGTGCTGGCGCACGCCCGCGAGGTCGTCAAGCGCGGTGAGCACGCCAAGGCGCAGTGGCAGCCCGCGTTCGACGCGTGGGCGGCGGCGAACCCGGAGCGCAAGGCGCTGCTGGACCGCCTGGTCGCCCGTGAGCTGCCGGAGGGCTGGGCGGACGAGCTGCCCACCTACCCGGTGGACGCCAAGGGTGTCGCGACCCGCAAGGCCTCCGGTGAGGTCATCAACGCGCTCGCGAAGAAGCTGCCCGAGTTGTGGGGCGGTTCGGCCGACCTGGCCGAGTCGAACCTGACGACGATCAAGGGCGAGCCCTCGTTCGGTCCGGAGTCGATCTCCACGGGCATGTGGAAGACCAGCCCGTACGGCCGCACGCTGCACTTCGGTGTCCGCGAGCACGCGATGGGCGCGATCCTCAACGGCATCGCGCTGCACGGCCCGACCCGCCCGTTCGGTGGCACCTTCCTGGTGTTCTCCGACTACATGCGCCCGTCCGTGCGGCTCGCCGCGATCATGCAGGCGGCGGTCACCTACGTGTGGACGCACGACTCCATCGGCCTGGGCGAGGACGGTCCGACGCACCAGCCGATCGAGCACCTCGCGGCCCTGCGCGCGATCCCGGACTTCGCGGTCGTCCGCCCCGGTGACGCGAACGAGACCGCGTACGCGTGGAAGGCCACGATCGAGCAGATCGGCCCGGTCGGCCTCGCGCTGACCCGCCAGAACGTCCCCACGCTGGAGGGCACCTCCGCCGAGGGCGTGAAGCGCGGTGGTTACGTGCTCTTCGGTGACGACAACCCGGAGATCGTGATCATCGGCACCGGCTCTGAGCTGCAGATGGCGGCCGAGGCCGGGAAGGTTCTGCAGGGCGAGGGCGTTGCAGTGCGTGTGGTGTCCATGCCTTCCATCGACTGGTTCGAGAAGCAGGACGCCGACTACCGCGAGTCGGTCATCCCGTCCTCGGTTAAGGCACGCGTCGCCGTGGAAGCCGGTATCGCACAGCCGTGGTACCGCTACGTCGGCGACGCCGGCGAGATCGTGTCGATCGAGCACTTCGGCGCCTCGGCCGACTACCAGACGTTGTTCAAGGAGTTCGGCTTCACGACGGAGAACGTCGTCGCCGCCGCCCGCCGTTCCCTTGACCGAGTGAGGGGTAACAAGTGAGCAAGCCGCAACTGGAAGCACTGTCCGGCGCCGGGGTCTCGATCTGGCTCGACGACCTGTCGCGTGAGCGGCTCACCAGTGGCAACCTGGACGAGCTGATCCGCGAGTGGAACGTCGTCGGCGTCACGACGAACCCGACGATCTTCGCGGGCGCGCTGTCCAAGGGCGAGTCCTACGACGAGCAGGTCCGCGAGCTCGCCAACCGGGGTGCCGACACCGAGGCGACCATCCGCGAGGTCACCACGACCGACGTGCGCAACGCCTGCGACAAGTTCCGCGACATCTACAACTCGACGAACGGTGTGGACGGCCGCGTCTCCATCGAGGTCGACCCGCGCCTGGCCTTCGACACGGACAAGACCGTGGCCGAGGCGCAGGACCTGTGGAAGACCGTGGACCGGCCGAACCTGCTGGTGAAGATCCCGGCCACCGAGGCCGGCCTGCCCGCGATCACCAGGACGATCGCCGAGGGCATCAGCGTCAACGTCACGCTGATCTTCTCCGTCGAGCGCTACGAGAAGGTCATGGAGGCCTACATCGCGGGCCTCGAGCAGGCCAAGGCGAACGGCCACGACCTGCGCTCGATCCACTCGGTGGCGTCGTTCTTCGTGTCCAGGGTGGACACCGAGATCGACAAGCGCCTCGACAAGATCGGCACGGACGAGGCGAAGGCGTTGCGCGGCAAGGCTGCTCTCGCCAACGCGTGGATCGCCTACGGCGCGTTCGAGAAGACGTTCCAGGGTGAGCGCTGGGAGGCTCTCAAGGCGGACGGCGCGAACGCGCAGCGGCCGCTGTGGGCGTCGACCGGCGTGAAGGACCCGAGCTACTCCCCGACCCTCTACGTCGACCAGCTCGTCGTGCACGACGTCGTGAACACGATGCCGGAGAAGACGCTGCAGGCCGTCGCCGATGGCGGCAAGATCGCCGGTGACACGGTCACCGGACGCGCCGCTGAGGGCCAGGAGGTGTTCGACCAGCTCGCCGCCGCGGGAATCGACATCGAGGACGTGTTCAAGGTCCTCGAGACCGAGGGTGTCGAGAAGTTCGAGAAGTCCTGGGAAGAGTTGCTCGAGACGGTGACGAACCAACTGGCTCAACTGAAGGGCTGATTACCAAGTGACCTCCGTCGACATCGTGAGGTCACCGAACGCCGACCAGGTCAGCACCATCGCTGCTGACCTGGTCGCGGATTCGGTGCCGAGCAAGCTGACCGCGCAGGACCCGACCCTGTGGGGGCCGGAAGCCGAGTCCGAGGCGAGCATCCGCCTCTCGTGGACGACGTTGCACGAGACGTCCCGCTCGCTGCTCCCCGAGCTCAAGGCTCTGCGCGAGGAACTGCACGCCGAGGGCGTGGACCGCGTCGTACTCGCCGGCATGGGCGGTTCGTCGCTGGCCCCCGAGGTGATCACGCGGACGCAGAACGTCCCGCTGATCGTGCTGGACACCACCGATCCCGCCCAGGTCGCCGACGCGCTGGCGGGCGATCTCGAGCGCACGGTGATCGTGGTGTCGTCCAAGTCCGGTGGCACCGTCGAGACCGACAGCCACCGGCGCATCTTCGAGAAGGCTTTCGCGGACGCGGGCATCGACGCCGCGTCGCGCATCGTGGTGGTCACCGACCCCGGTTCGCCGTTGCAGAAGGCGTCCGAGGAAGCGGGCTACCGCAAGGTGTTCCTGGCCGACCCGAACGTGGGTGGCCGCTACTCGGCGCTGACCGCGTTCGGTCTGGTGCCGTCCTACCTCGCCGGTGCCGACGTCGAGTCGCTGCTCGACGACGCGGCCGAGGAGGCCAAGGTCCTGGCGCAGGACTCGGTCGAGAACCCGGCGGTCGTGCTGGCCGCGATCTTCGGTGCCGCGCACGCGCACGGCGCGGAGAAGATCGTGTTCGCCGACACCGGTTCCGGCATCGTCGGGTTCGGTGACTGGGCGGAGCAGCTGATCGCCGAGTCGACCGGCAAGAACGGCACCGGCCTGCTGCCGGTCGTCGTCGAGGGTCCCGGTGCCGAAGGCTTCGTGAACGCGCGTTCGGACGCCACGACCGTCGCGATCGGCCCGGCCACCGGGTCGGCCAACGTCGCCGTCGAGGGTCCGCTCGGCGCGCAGTTCATGCTGTGGGAGTACGCGACCGCGCTCGTCGGCAAGGTTCTCGGCATCAACCCGTTCGACCAGCCCGACGTCGAGGCCGCCAAGAAGGCCGCTCGCGCGCTGCTCGACGCCCCCGCGGTGTCGGCCACCACGCCGTCCTTCGTGGACGGTCCGGTCGAGGGCCACGGCACCGACTGGGCGCCGCGCAAGGTCAACACCGTCGCGGAAGCGCTTGCGGCGCTGGTCGAGGTGGCGCCCGACCACGGCTACATCTCCGTTCAGGCGTACCTGGACAGGATCGACGACGCGTCGTTCGAGCTGCTCCGTGCGGAGATCGCGAAGAGGACGCACCTGCAGACCACGTTCGGCTGGGGTCCGCGCTTCCTGCACTCGACCGGCCAGTACCACAAGGGCGGTCACCAGAACGGCGTGTTCATCCAGATCACCGGCGAGTCCGGTGACGACCTGGAGGTGCCCGGCCGTCCCTACACGCTGGCGCAGCTGCAGCTCGCGCAGGCGCTCGGCGACGGTCAGGTGCTGGTCGAACACGGTCGCCCGGTGCTGCGGTTGCACCTCGAGGACCGCATCGCCGGTTTGGCCCAGCTCGTCGAGGCAGTCCAGGAGGACGGTTCGTGACCGACAAGTGGCGCAACCCGCTGCGGGACGCGGCGGACAAGCGCCTGCCCCGCATCGCGGGCCCGAGCGCGCTGGTCATCTTCGGTGTCACCGGTGACCTGTCGCGCAAGAAGCTGATGCCCGCCATCTACGACCTCGCGAACCGCGGCCTGCTGCCACCGGGCTTCGGTCTCGTCGGCTTCGCCCGCCGCGACTGGGCCGACCAGGACTTCATGGAGGTCGTGCACGACGCGGTGAAGGAGCACGCCCGCACGCCGTTCAACGAGCACGTCTGGTCCCAGCTCGCCGAGGGCATCCGGTTCGTGCAGGGCACGTTCGACGACGACCAGGCGTTCGACAACCTGGCTTCGTGCCTGGCGGCGCTGGACGCCGAGCGCGGCACGGGCGGAAACCACGCGTTCTACCTGTCGATCCCGCCGGGAGCGTTCCCGACCGTGATCAACCAGCTCAAGCGCGCGGGTCTCGCCCAGACGGCTCCCGACCAGTGGCGCCGGGTCGTCATCGAGAAGCCGTTCGGCCACGACCTGAAGTCGGCCAAGGAGCTCAACCGCACGGTCAACGAGGTCTTCCCCGAGGAGTCGGTGTTCCGCATCGACCACTACCTCGGCAAGGAGACCGTGCAGAACATCCTGGCGCTGCGGTTCGCGAACCAGCTGTACGAACCCATCTGGAACTCGAACTACGTCGACCACGTGCAGATCACCATGGCCGAGGACATCGGTCTCGGTGGCCGCGCCGGGTACTACGACGGCATCGGTGCGACGCGGGACGTCATCCAGAACCACCTGCTGCAGCTGCTCGCGCTGATCGCGATGGAGGAGCCGGTCTCCTTCAAGCCGTCGGACCTGCGGGCGGAGAAGGTGAAGATCCTCTCGGCGACGCGTCCGGCGGAGCCGTTCGAGGAGACCACCGCGCGCGGCCAGTACACCGGTGGCTGGCAGGGCGGTCAGAAGGTCCCCGGTCTGCTCGAGGAGGGCGGCTTCTCGCCCGAGTCGAAGACCGAGACGTTCGGCGCGATCACGTGCGAGATCAACACCCGTCGCTGGGCCGGGGTGCCGTTCTACCTGCGCACCGGCAAGCGGCTGGGCCGCAGGGTCACCGAGGTCGCCGTCGTGTTCAAGCGGGCGCCGCACCTGCCGTTCGACGACACCGCGACCGAGGAGCTCGGCCAGAACGCTCTCGTGGTCCGGGTTCAGCCGGACGAGGGCGTGACCATCCGGTTCGGCTCGAAGGTGCCGGGCAACACGATGGAGGTCCGCGACGTCACGATGGACTTCGGCTACGGCCACTCGTTCACCGAGTCGTCGCCGGAGGCCTACGAGCGGCTGCTGCTGGACGTGCTGCTCGGTGAGCCGTCGCTGTTCCCGAAGAACGACGAGGTCGAGCTCTCCTGGGAGATCCTCGACCCGATTCTCGACTTCTGGGCCCGCAAGGACGAACCGGCGCTCGAGAAGTACAAGGCAGGCACCTGGGGTCCGCCGTCGGCGGACGCGATGACCGCCAGGACCGGAAGGCACTGGAGGCGTCCGTGATCATCGACCTTCCCTCGACCACCACGTCCCAGATCAACTCGCGGCTGGTTCGCCTGCGCGACGAAGGCGGCGCGACGACGCTCGGCCGCGTGCTGACCCTGGTCATCGTGACCGAGGACGGCCAGCGCACCGACGCCGCGATCGACGCGGCCAACGACGCCTCGCGCGAGCACCCGTGCCGCGTGATCGTCGTGGCCCGCGGGGCCCGTCAGGCCGCGCCCCGTCTCGACGCGCAGATCCGCGTCGGTGGCGACGCGGGTGCGTCCGAGGTCGTCGTGCTGCGGTTGTACGGCGAGCTCGCCAAGGAGGGCGCGTCCTGCGTGATGCCCCTGCTCCTGCCGGACACCCCGGTCGTGGCGTGGTGGCCGTTCGACGCACCGGTCTCGCCGTCCAAGGACCCGATCGGCCAGCTCGCGCAGCGCCGCATCACCGACGCGGCCGCCGAGAAGAACCCGATCAAGGCCCTGGAGTCCCGCCGCGCCCACTACGCGCCGGGCGACACGGACCTGGCGTGGACGCGTCTGACGTTGTGGCGCGCCATGCTGGCGGCGTCGCTGGACCTGCCGCCCTACGAGAAGATCGTGGACGGCGAGGTCACCGGCGAGGCCGACTCCCCGTCGACCGACCTGCTGGCGGCGTGGCTGACGGACAGGCTGAAGGTGCCCGCGAAGCGCTTCAAGGCGACGTCGGGCGAGGGCATCGTGCAGGTCAAGCTGGGCCGTGCGTCCGGCGACGTCGACCTGCTGCGCCCGGACGGCAAGGTGGGCACGCTGTCGCAGCCCGGCCAGCCGTCGCGCCGCGTGGCCCTGCAGCGCCGTTCGATCCGCGACTGCCTCGCCGAGGAGCTGCGCCGGCTCGACCCGGACGAGGTCTACGCGGCAGCCCTGAAGTCGCTGTCGAAGGTGACGAAGGGCCGCCCCGCCACCCCGAAGGCCGAGCCGGTGGACGCCGCTTCCGCGGAGTCGGCCAACGGGAAGGCCGCCGCACCGAAGAAGTCCAAGGCGAAGGCGAGTTCGTGAGCAATCCCCAGGTGGTGGTCCACCGCGACGGCGACCTGCTGGCCGCCGCCGCGGCGGCCCGCCTCGTGACCCGCATGGTCGACGCCCAGACCGCCCGCGGCTACGCGTCCGTGGTGCTGACCGGCGGCCGCACGGGCACCGCGGTCCTGGAACACCTGAACCGCAACGGTGCCCGCGACGCCGTGGACTGGTCGCGCGTCGACCTGTACTGGGGCGACGAGCGCTTCCTGCCGTCCGGTCACCCGGAACGCAACGAGACGCAGGCCCGCGCGGCGTTGCTGGACCACGTTCCGGTGGATCCCGCGCGCGTCCACGTGATGGAGCCGTCGGACGGCAAGTACGGCGACGACCCGGAGGCGGCCGCTTCCGCGTACGCCGACCTGCTGTCGTCCCTGGCCCGGCCGGAGGACCACGGCGACGTGCCCACGTTCGACGTCTGCATGCTGGGCGTCGGCGAGGAGGGGCACGTGGCCTCGATCTTCCCCGCTTCTCCCGCGGTGTACGAGAAGGAGCGGACCGTCGTCGCGGTGCGCAACTGCCCGAAGCCGCCGCCCACGCGCGTCTCGCTGACGCTGGGGGCGATCCGGCATTCGCAGGAGGTCTGGCTGATGACCACCGGCGAGGCCAAGGCCGCCGCGGTGGCCATGGGCCTGACCGGCGCGGGTGAGGTGCAGCTGCCGGCCGCCGGTGCTTCGGGGCGGCGCCGGACGTTGTGGCTGCTGGACACGGCTGCCGCGTCGAAGGTGCCGGCGTTGTTCAAACCGCCACTGGCGTGACGCTTTCTCCGAAGGCCCCCGGTTCGCGCCGGGGGCCTTTTTGTTGTGGGACAACGTGTTCGCGGTGTGCGACAACGCTGTCCTGGTCGGGCTTGACCTCAAGTCGACTTCAGGTGCCATGCTCGCGGCGGCGGCGCGAGAGAAGAGGTCGTCCGCTCCTGATCATGCCCTGACATGAAGCCGGCTTTAGCTCGCGAAGAGGCGCTTTCCCTGGGGGCAACATGATTGTGCGTGATGTGCGGCTGGAGGACGCGGCCGCGATCGCGGAGATCAACCGCGAGGCGCTGGGGTACGAGTTCCCGCTGGAGTCCACAGGACCAACTGGCGCGGATCATCACCCTGGCGATCTCACCCCGGCACCAGCGTCGTGGTGTGGGGAAGCTGTTGTTGCAGGCGGGTGAGGAGTGGGCGCGAGACGAACCGCATCAAGTGGTGGTCCTGAGCAGTTCCTCCATCACGTGCACCGGCAGCGACGGGTTCGAGGCCGCGGCCACCTCGGGATCGGGGTCGCGCACCAGACGCTCGTACGCCTTCGCCGGCAGGTCCCGGCGCGACGCCAGCGCCAGCCGCACCGAGCTTTCGGCATGCGTGGTGAGGCGGAACAAGGCGACCGGTGACGTGCGAGGGCTCTGCGCCACGAAGACGTCGGGGTGAATCACCTCTTCCTCGCACACCAGCCGCATGAAACCGTCGTGCACGACGGGTTCATGCGGCTGTGGTGGAGGATCGTTCCGACGCGACAGCACCGGCCCGAGTTCCGGGATCGCGGCCAGCCGCGCCGGCAGGTCCGCGGGCAGCGCCGGGTTCCGCGCGAGCCCGTGCAACGCGGTCATGCCCCACTCC
The DNA here is from genome assembly GCF_039537795.1 of Lentzea roselyniae. Taxonomy (NCBI): domain Bacteria; kingdom Bacillati; phylum Actinomycetota; class Actinomycetes; order Pseudonocardiales; family Pseudonocardiaceae; genus Lentzea; species Lentzea roselyniae. The sequence continues at coordinate 162,120 of NZ_BAABBE010000015.1, read as the reverse complement.
TGTCCAGCAGTTCTTCCATCACGTGCACCGGCAGGGACGGGTTCGCCGCCGCCGGTCGAGCCGTGAACTCACTGCCCAGCAGCTCGACGATCTTCTCCACCGGCAGATGGGGATGCGCCGCTGCGAGGTGCCGAGCCTGCGCATCCTCCAGGCACAGCAACAACGTCTCCCCCAGTGCGTGCGGGTGCCGGGCGACCGCCCGCCAGGTCTCCTCGACCCCGGCGGCCCGCAAAGCCATGTGGTGCAACAACTCCGGCGGGCAGGAGAGATTCCGCGCCGCCCGCGGGTACAACCGCGCCCCGTGCCGCTCGACCAGCGCCCACAGCTGATCGACCGGCACCAGCGGGTTGGTCACGATCGCCGCAGCGACAGCGGGATCGGGATCCGAAACGAGCTGCTCCACCATGTCCAACGGCAGATCAGCACGCCGCGCCACCAGCATCCGTCCCTTCACGGTGGCGGCCAGCGTCCGCAGCTCGGCCTCCGACGCGGACGCGACGCGCGGCACCGGCTCGGGCCCGATGCGAGCGGTCGCGGCCAGCTCCGCCAGCAGGTCCAGCGGAATCGCCGGGTTCCGCACGAGCACGCGCTGCAACGCGCGGGTGCCCGTGAGCTGACGCAGCACCGAAGCCGGGACCGCGGGATTGGCCGCCAGCGCGGCCAGGACGCCGGGTTCGACGTCCGCGGCGAGCTGTTCGTAGACGTGCGGAGGAAGGTCGGGCCTGGTCGCGAGCTGGTAGCGGGCCCTGTGGTCGCGCACCAGGTCCGCGGCGGCCGATGGCGGGGTCGCGGGGTTTCCGGCGAGCTCGCGCGCGAAGGAGCCGAGGCGCACGAGCACGTCGGCAGGTGTGTGCGGGCTGGCGGCCAACGCACGGCGCACCTCGGTGCTCGGGTGCCGGCTCAGCTCCTGGGCCAAGGAGGCGGGCAGCGCGTGGAAGGTGACCAGTTCGGCCACCACGTGCTCGTCCGGGTCGTGGGCGAGCAGGTCGATCACGTCCGGAGGCAGCGTGCGGGCCCACTCCGGCAGGCGGGCCTTGAAATCCGGGTGCTGGGCGAGCGCGCGTGCCGCGGCCGGCGGGGCGTCGGGCGCCTCGGTCACCGCCAGCGCGACCGCGGGGTTCGTCAGCGGCACGTCCGCCGTCCGGACCCGGCCCTTCGCCAGCAGCACGGACACGATCGCGGGGTCGTCGCGCGCCAGCAAAGCCCGTACCTGTGCGTCGGAGAGGTCCGGACGGCCGGCCAGGTCGGCACCCAGCACCGGGTCCGCCGCGGCGATCAGGCGGTCGAGGAGCGCGGCCGGCAGCGCGGGGTTCTCCGCCAGGCCGTCCAGTACGGTGTTCACCAATCCCCCTGGTAACGCGGCAAGCATTCCCCCCGACAACGCGTATCATCCCGAATCGCGTTGAGTAGCGGGGGTTTTGTGGCGAACGGCAGTGCGCAGCGGCGTCCCACCATCGGGATGATCACCACTGGCCCGCTCATCGAGCTCGCGGGCGAGCAGTGGCGCGGGGTCGGTGACGGTGCACGGCACCTCGGTTGCGACCTCGTCTGCTTCGTGGGCAGCGAGATCGACCACCCCGAACTGCCCAAACGGCGGGCGAACACCGTGTACGACCTGGTGTCGCCGGGGCGGATCGACGCGCTCGTCGTGTGGACCACGCGCGTGGGGCAGCTCATCGGCGCCGAGGGCATGCAGGAGTACGTGAAGCGGTACGCGCCGATGCCGATGGTGAGTGTGGAGACGACGCTCGCGCAGTGGCCGGCCATCCTGATGAACAACCGGGACGGCATGGAGCGGGCCGTCGACCATCTCATCGAGGTGCATGGGAAGAAGCGCATCGCATTCGTGCGGGGTCCGCAAACGCACGCGGGTGCGCAGGAGCGGTACCAGGGGTACGTGAACTCGCTGCGCAAGCACGGGATCGCGCTGGACCCCGACCTGGTCACGATGCCCGACTCGTTCATCTGGGAGCCGAGCGGCGCGGCCGACGCGGTGCGCAAGATGCTCGCGCGCGTCGGCAGCCCTCCCGACGCCATCGCGGCGGCGAACGACGACTTCGCCATGGGGGTGGTGTCCGCGCTGGAGGAACAGGGGTTCCGCACGCCGGAGGACATCGCCGTCGTCGGCTACGACAACCACACGAACGTCCGCACACACGACCTGGGCTACATCACCACCACCGGCGACGGTCAGCGCGCGAGGGTCCACCGCAAGGTGAACATCAACGCCGCCACCCCGGGGTTCACGACGGTCCGCGCGCCCTTCTACGAGATGGGGTTCCGCGCGGCGGAACTGGCGCTGGCACTGGTCAGGGGCGAACCCACCCCCTCCGCGCAGACCATGCCGACCGAGCTGATCGTGCGCAGGTCGTGCGGCTGCCTGCCGTCCGGCCGGGGTCTGCACGCGCCGGCACTCGGCCCGCTGAACATCTCCGAGTCGGCGACCGCGCACACCGTGGCCGACCACCTGCGCAGCTCGCTCGGGCCGCTGTCGGCGGAGCTGCCGGACGGGTGGGCCGAACAGCTGATCGTCGAGCTGATGGCGGCCGGCCGCGGCGAGGTCGACGGCGCCGAGTTCCTCTACCTCCTGGCCGAGTACATCCGTGCGAGCGCGCGCGCCGGGTGCGAGCCGGAGCGGTGGTGGCCGCCGCTGTTCGACCTGTACCGGTTCGTGACGGCGCGGATCAGCGACGCCACGCTCATCAACGGCCTGTGGCTGCGCGTTCAGCTCCTCGTGGACGACGCGTTCGCCACGGACGCCCGTTTCAAGTACCTCTCGCACGAGCGCCGCGACCAGACCGCGCGCGAGGCCGGGCAACGGCTCATCGCGTCACGCGACGTGGAGGAACTGTCGAGCGCGCTGGCCGAGGAGCTCCCCCGCCTCGGCATTCCCGGCTGCCACGTGATGGCCTACGACAAGCCGGGCATCGCGCGGGCGCTCGTCCGGTACGAGAACGGTGAGCTGCGGACCGACCGTCCAGACACCCCGTTCCCCGCGACGAACCTGACGCCGTACCCGTTCCGCCGGGAAAAGCCCTTCAGCGCGCTCGTCGCCCCGCTGTACACCAACGAGGACCACCTCGGTTACGTGATCTTCGAGCAGGGCCCGGAACCGAACTGGATCTACGAGGCCGTGCAGCAGCAGCTCAGCAGCGCACTGCGGGGGATCAGGCTGATGCAGGAACTGAAGGACGCGCGCGCACGGCTCGAAGAACGCGTCGGCGAGACCGAGGCCCAGCTGCGGCACGCGCAGAAGATGGAAGCCATCGGCAGGCTGACCGGCGGCATCGCGCACGACTTCAACAACATCCTGACCGTGGTCAACGGCAACAGCGAGATGCTGCTGCGACGCACCCTGCCCGACGATCCGCGCCGCACGGCCATCGAGGACATCAGGCACGCCGGTGAACGCGCGGCGAACCTCACGAGGCAGCTGCTCGCGTTCACCCGCCAGCAGGTCCTGCACCCGGAGTCGCTCGACCTCAAGCGCAACCTCACCAAGGTCCACTCGATGCTCCGCACGCTCGTCGGGGACCACATCGAGCTGGAGATGGACCTGCCGGGCGACGTCGCCCGTGTGTGGGCGGACGCGGGTCAGGTCGAGCAGATCCTGTTCAACCTCGCGGTCAACTCCCGCGACGCGATGCCCGACGGCGGCACGCTCAGGATCTCGATCGAGAACGCCACGCTCGGCCACGGCGACACCGGCCGGATCGTCGGCGTGCGGCCGGGCGAGTACGTCGTGATGCGCGTCCAGGACACGGGCTCCGGGATGACGCCGGACGTGCAGGCGCAGGTCTTCGAGCCGTACTTCACGACCAAACCGGTCGGCAAGGGCACCGGTCTCGGCCTGTCGACGGTGTTCGGCATCGTGCAGCAGTCCGGCGGGCAGATCGAGGTGATCAGCGCGCCCGGCGAGGGCACGACGGTCGAGGTCTACCTGCCGGTGCCGTACGAACACGATGGCACGCCGGAAGCACCGTGCGCACGCCGCATCACCTCGCACCAGGGCGCGGGCACTGTGTTGTTGGTGGAGGACGACGCGCAGGTGCGGATCATGACCCGCCGATCGCTGGAAACCGCGGGCTACGCGGTCATCGAGGCGAGCGACGGGCAGGAGGCGCTGCAGCTCGCCACGGCGCACCGCAGCACGATCGACCTCGTGCTCACCGACGTCGTGATGCCGAAGATGGGTGGGCCCGAGCTGGTGCGGCTGCTGCGCTCGACCGGTGCCGCGCCCGCGGTGATCTACATGTCCGGCTACACGACGGACGAGGTCCTCGACGGCGAGGTGCTGATCACCAAGCCGTACGTGGAGTCGGAGCTGCTCGAACGCGTCAGAGAAGTACTGGATCAGGAAGCCTGAGCACGTTTCGCCACGGCCACGCGAACCGTCTCGTCGAGCATCTCGGCACGGAACGGCTTCTGCAGGTAGCCCGCGATGTCGTGCCCGGCGAACCGGCGCTCCAGCGAGGTGCGGTCGTGGCCGCTGGTCAGCACGACGGGCACGGACAGGCCCTCGGCGCGCAGCTCGGCCAGCACCTCCTCGCCGGACAGGCCCGGCATGCTGTGGTCCAGCAGCATCGCGCTGATCTCCGTGCTGTGCTCGCGCAGGATCGCGATCGCCTCGCTGCCGTCGCTCGCCTGCAGGACCGTGAAACCGAGGTCCTCGAGCAGGCTGACGGTGTACCTCCGCACGGGGTCCTCGTCCTCGACCACGAGCACCAGACCAGCTTGCGACATGCGCGTCAGTATGCCGGAAACTATTCGTGCCTTCAGCACCAGGTGGCCGGCAACCTTTGGTAATTCTTCACGAACTGCTCCATCAGGATGACATGGGCCATTTGGATCACACCATTGGTTGAGGGTCTGCGCTAACCTTCGCGGCACCGCTGCCGCTCCACGCTGAGAAAGAGGCACCAGGAAAGGCCAACTTCATGCGTAAAGCGACGGCAGCAGCCGCCCTGGCCGTGCTGTTCACATTGTCGTCCACACCCGCGCACGCCGATGTGATTCCTTCGGACCGGGTGACGATCGACGTGCTGACGGTGAACGGTTCCGGGTGCAAGCAGGGCACTGCGGAAGTGATCGTCTCATCGGACAACACGTCGTTCTGGGTGATCTACAACGACTACCTCGCCCAGGCGGGCAAGGGCGCCGGTGCGACCGACTTCCGCAAGAACTGCCAGCTGAACTTGCAGATCAACGTCCCGCAGGGCTTCACCTACGGCATTGCGCAAGCGACCTACGCGGGTTACGCGAACCTCGCGCGCGGCGCGATCGGCCACCAGGGCGTGAACTACTACTTCCAGGGCTCGTCGGCGAACAACTTCAAGAAGCACACGTTCACCGGACCGTTCGACGACAACTGGTCGATCACTCACCGGACCGAGTTCGCGGACATCGTCTACGCACCGTGCGGCGAGAAGCGGAATCTCAACGTCAACAGCGCCCTGCGCGTCGACAAGGGTTCAGCGGATGCCAATACAAACAGTTTCATGACGATGGACTACACGCGCGGAGAAGTGCGCACCCTCTTCCACTTCTCGTGGAAGCGCTGCTGATTTTTCGATAAGGCCGCCGCCACCCTCAGCACCGCCGCCACACCCTGCGAGATGCGTCGGAAAGGTCCCCTCATGCTCAACGCGGTTGCCGCTGCCCTGCTGGCCTCATCGATCATCATCCCGCCCGGCGCGCCGAACGACACGCCGCCGCCCGACCACATCACGATCGACATCGTCACGATCAACGGCTCCGGCTGTCCCGCGGGCACGGCGGCCGTCGCGGTGTCCGAGGACAACAAGGCCTTCACGGTCACCTACAGCGAATACCTGGCCCAGGTCGGTGTGGGTGCCAAGCCCACCGACCTGCGCAAGAACTGCCAGCTCAACCTGCGGGTCAACGTGCCGCAGGGCTTCACCTACGGCATCGCTCAAGCCGACTACAGAGGCTTCGCTCATCTGGAGCGGGGTGCTCACGCCATCGAGAAGGCCAACTACTACTTCCAGGGCATGTCGCAGACGGAGTCCATCTCCCACCGGTACAACGGCCCCCACAGCGACGACTGGCAGGCCACGGACACCACCGAGGTGGCCGCGATCGTCTACTCCCCGTGCGGCGAGAAGCGGAACTTCAACATCAACACCGAGCTCAGGGTCTACGCCGGCACGTCCGACACGGCCACGACGACGAGCTTCATGACGATGGACTCGACCGACGGCAACCTGGAGACGACCTACCACTTCGCCTGGAAGACCTGCCCGTAGACCACTCCCCGGCTACCGCACACGCCCCGATGCGTGTGCGGTAGCACATATGTGAGCCGCGCGCCGTACCAATCCGCGCCTTAGGGTGTCTTACCCCGTGACGGGGCAGGTCGGGGTGAAGGGGCAGCCAATGCCAACCGCGGCATACGCGCAGTACGGTGAGGACCGAACGCCTGACAGGGGAGGCCGGATCCTGACCACCACGCTGCTTCCGGCACGCCGCACAGCGGACACCGAGGTCGGCTCACGCAGGTCGCTGTTCGGCGACTACCGCATGGTCCTGCTCGACGTGGGGCTCGTGCTGATCGCGCTGCTCGACGCGTGGCTGCGGCTGCGGTGGGTGAAGGCCGACCCGGTGGGCCTGCCCGAGGTGCCGTTCCACTCCGAGTGGCTGTCGTGGATCTCCGCGATCGTGCTGGTGGGCAGGCGCCGCTTCCCGTTCCTCGTCGCCCTGCTGACGATTCCCGGCTTCTTCACCGGCTTCGCGCAGCTCGCGTCGATGATCGCGCTGTACACCGTGGCGCGCCGCTACATCAACTCGTGGCAGACGATCGTGGCCGGCGTGCTGGTGTGGCTGAGCAGGTTCATGGCGTGGCCGCCGTCGGAGTTCATCGAGCGGCCCCCGTACGGGCACTTCGCCTCGGCGATCTCCGGTTTCCTGGTGGCGGGCCTTCCGATTGCACTCGCCCTCATGGCGCACGCACGCCAGGAGCTGTCGAACCGCATAGTGGAGCTGGCCGAGTCGCGCGAGAGAGAACGTGTGCTGCACGCACACGCCATCCGAGCCGACGAACGGGCAAAGCTCGCCCGCGAGATGCACGACGTCGTGTCCCACCAGGTCAGCCTCATCGCCATGCAGGCGGGCGCGCTGCGGATGGCGGTGGCCGACGCCGAGCACAAGCAGGTCGCGGGCACCATCCGCACGTTGTCGACCCGCACCCTCGACGAGCTCCGCCAGCTCGTGTCCGTGCTGCGCACCACCGACGACAGCCAACCGGGCCTCGACGAGCTGCCCGAACTGGCCGCCGACGCGGGCTTCGAGGTGTCCATCCAGGTCAAGGGGCCGGTCGAGGACCTCGCCGCACCGGTGTCCGGCGCGGTCTACCGGACGGTGCAGGAGGCCCTGACCAACATCCGCAAGCACGCCACCGGGGCGAGCGCGACGGTGCTCATCGACGCGGACGACACCGCGGGCGACGTCCTGGTCGAGGTGCGCAACACGCCGCCGTCCGGTGACGAGGGTTCGTCACTGCCCAGCGGCGGCCACGGCCTCGTGGGGCTGCGCGAACGGGCAGCGTTGCTGGGTGGACAGTTCTCCGCTGGACCGACCGAGGACGGCGGCTTCCTGGTGACGGCGTCGTTCCCGAAGCAGCGAACCGCCTCCTAGTGGCGCGGCCCGGACCGTTGGCGAGGTGATCCACGCTCAGCGGGGCACCTCGCGGCACCGACCTCGCGGCACCGACCCCGCGCCCCCGCACAACCAGTACGAGGACGCGGGGCGGCACCACGATGCACCCGTCTGACCGCGAATTCCCCCGGCAACCTTCCGGGCCACACCACTAGCGGTTGTGCCGCCGGAAGGCGTGGAACGACTGCTTGGGCTCCAGCCGGTACGGCGAGTTGTCGTCGTCGAACCGCTCACGGATGGGCTTGAACAGCCCGTACGAGGCCATGTCGTAGTCGCGGTCGCGGCACGTCGCGTGGTGCGGCGAGTCCGGTGAGATGACCGAGTACAGGTGCGCGCCCATGACTTGCTCGTTGCCGAACACGCGCAGCATGCGGGCGATGTGTTCGGCCTGCTCGCGTTCGTTGCGCTCGTAGCCCGGCTTGATCACCGGCGGCTCTGCCTCGTAGTCGACGATGTCCCAGCCCATGCCGCCGGCCTCGGCCGCGCCGGTGAAGGTGCAGCAGCCGAACTCCAGGACCATGATCGGCTTGTTCCAGCGCCGGTACTTGCCGAGGTCCGGCGTGTACTCGGCATCGGTCTTGAAGTACGTGTAGTAGTCGAGGCCGACGATGTCGAACAGCGACCAGTCGTTCCACATCGCGTCGGCACCCGCGGCGGCGCCGTAGGTGATCCGGCCTCCGAACTCGCGGCGGGCGACCTCCACGGCACGCGCCATGAACTCGCGGAACCGGCGGACGATCGCCTGCCACTCCGACTGCGGGATCCCGGGCATGTTCTCGATCCGCTCCAGGAACGTGTCGCCGGGGACGATGCCGGGCGTGAACAGGAAGTGCTCGCAGCCGGTGACGAACGTGATGTTGTCGCCCGTGCGCTTGCGTTCGGCGGTGCGGGCGGCCTCAGCCATGTGGTTGAGGATCTCGTCCTGTGAGTGGTCGTAGAGGCGCGGCTGGACGAACACCTCCATGCCGTGGCGCAGTGCCACGTCCGTCGTCTCGGCGAGGCGGCCGAGGTCGGTGCCGAACGCCGTGATGGACGGGCAGCGCAGGTCGCCGGCGATCATCCCGCTCTCACGTTCCAGCTGCCTGCGGCTCCACCGGACGCGGCTGAGCGGATCCCCTGGTGCGTGCAGCACGCCCGTGTCGTAGCAAACGCCGCCGCGCAGCTTCGGTGCCGCCGAAGCCCTTCCCCCGCTGACACCCGCGAGGACCGCTGCGCCCGCGAGCGATTTCAAGAACACCTTTCGGCTGATCATCGTTCCCCCTGACTAGTTGCTCAACTAGGCTACTGTTCATGCAACCAGAAAATCGGTCGGGCGACCAGGAGAAGCGCAGCTTCATCGAGGAAGCCCGGCGGGGGCAGATCGTGGCAGCGACGATCGAAACCATCACCGAGATCGGCTACGCGAAGGCCTCGTTCGTGCAGATCGCGCGTCGGGCGGGCATCAGCCCCGGGCTCATCACGTACCACTTCGCCAGGCGCGAGGAGCTGATGAAGCAGGTCATGCTGACCGTGCACAACTCGATGGACCAGGAGCTGACCGCACGCACCGAGGGCTCCGAGAGCTACTGCGCGGCGTTGCGCGGCCTGATCGAGGGCTTCGTGCACTACTGCGCCGAGCACCCCGCCGAGCTGATCGCGATCAGCCAGATCGCAGCCGCCGCACGTGACGCCGAGGCCGCGCGGACGTGGGCCGAGGAGCAGAACGCCACCGCGCTGGCCGAGCTGGAGGACATGTTCCGCGAGGGTCAGGAGGCCGGCGAGTTCCGGGACTTCGCGCCGCGCGTGATGGCGGTGTCGGTGATGGCCGCGATGGAGGCGACCCCGGCCGAGCTGATGGCCAGGCCGGGTACCGACGTCACCGCCTACGCGAAGGAGCTCGCTGACATCTTCGAGCTGGCGGTCAGGCGCGCTTAGAGGCGAGCGAGGCGCTGAGGGCCGCCGCCGCTCCGAGCACACCGCACGTGAGCGCGATCGGCAGCGTCGGCTCGTTCGTCCGCAGCACGGACACCAGCAGCCACACGGCAACGCCGAGCCCGAACCCGAGCGGCACCGACGCGATCACCGCGGCCACCCCGGTCTGCCGGCGCCGCAACGCCCGCAGGTTCGACTCCAGGTACGCCAGCGTGAAGAGCAGCAGCAGAGCCGATCCGGTCCCCATGATGCTGAGCCACGGCGTCCGGTCGGAGACGAGCAGGAACTCCCGCCCGTCCGCGGCCGCCGTCACCCCGCCGCCGACGATCCACCGGGCGGCGCCGGGCAGCTCGAACCCGCCCGGTCCGCGTTGCACGTTCGCCAGTTCGATCCCGGCGAGGGTGACCACGAGCTGGTTTCCGGATTCCTGCACGGGATTCGCGAGGTTCGTGGTGACCTTGACGAGTTCCCGTCCGGACACCAGGAACGGCACGGCCACCAGCGCCAGCAAAGCGACCGCGGCCACGAGCCACAGCGCCCACGGCGTGGACGGCGGCTTGATCACCGACGAGGCCGGCACCAGCGTGCTGCTGCCGCTGAGCCGCGCGGCGGGAACCGGATCCACCAGCGTGGCGCGGATCGGCTGCTGCGACAGCGAAAGCGTGTCGCGCTCGACGGGCCGCAACGACGGACGAGTGGACGACGCCGACACCTGAGGCGCGAGGTGCACGGGAATTCCCAGCCGGGTCAACCAGTCCGGGCCGAACAACGTGCCGGCCGCGCCCGCCAGGTCGATCGCGAACGTCTCGGCGTTGCGGTACCGCGCGCCCGGATCCCGCGCGATGCTGCGCATCACCACGCCCGCAAGGGGTTCCGGCACGTTCCGCAACGGCCGCGGGTCCTGGTAGACCCGCTTCTGGATCATCGCGAGCGGGCCGCCACCGCGCTCGAACGGCAGATCGCCGGACAACAGCTCGTACAGCACGGTGCCGGTCGCGTAGACGTCGGCGGCAGGCGTGAGCGCGTTGCCCATCGCCTGTTCCGGCGCGATGTAGGCGGGCGTGCCGAGCACAGCGCCGCCGTGCGTCACGAGCGTCGCACCCTCCGACACCACCTGCGAGATGCCGAAGTCCGCCACCTTCACCACCCCGGTCGAGGTGAAGAGCAGGTTCTTCGGCTTGACGTCGAGGTGCAGCACACCGGCCTCGTGCGCCGCGTGCAGCCCGGACAGCGTCGCCAGCACGATCCCGCACGACTGCTGCGCGGTCAGCCCGTCTTGCGAGAAGCGCGACCAGACCGTGCCGCCGTCGAGCCGTTCCATCACCAGCAGGTGCTCGCCCTGCTGCCGCACGTAGTCGTAGACCGGGACGATGTGCGGGTGGTCGAGCCGGGCCAGCAACCGCGCCTCGTGCTCGAAGCGCTCGCTCATCCGCGGGTCCTCGGCCACCGCGTGCGGCAGCCGCTTGATCGCCACCGGACGTCCGAGCTGCCGGTGCACGCCGCCGTAGACGACGCCCATCCCGCCCTCGCCGATCTGCTCTCCGACTGCGTACTGCGGCAGCGCGGCGACCACACTGGACAAAGTCACCGTTGAATCCTCACGGTATCCATTTCGGACGGTTGCTGCTCACCCGGATGCGGTGTCACATAGCCAAGAAGCAACGCGGCAGCCGCGGCGCCCACGATGAACGGGATCTCGGCCGACGGCGACGGCGCCACCAGTCGCAGCACCGACAACGAGATCACGGCGATCAGACCGGTCCCGATCCCGGCCGGCAGGAACCGCATGGCCCTCTGCCAGCGGTTCGCGGGCAGCCGCCGGCGAGCCCGCGCGATCAGCGCACCGGCCCACGACAACGCGGTCAGCACCAGCACCCCCAGCCCGAACGCCCCGTACACCGACCACAGCGACCCGCGGATGTCCCCGGTCGTCCGCACCGACGCGATCGACTCGCGTTGCACGTCGATCACCTCGACCGTGACCGGAAGGAGACCGATCGCCTGCGAGCCGAGGTCCGTCGGCTCCAGCGGGAACGAGCGGGTCTCCTCCGACTTCGGCGGGACGTCGAAGGGAACCGTTGTGTCGTAGGAGAAGAAGGTCAACGCCAGCGCCGTGCCGCTGATACGCACGGTCTTGACGCGCTGCACGGTGTTCGTGTTGTTGCGGACCGTGACGGAAACCTTCGCGGTCTCCGAGGGGTCCAGCACCAGGGTCCCTGCTCCAACCGGCCTACCGTCCACATCGGCCTCGAGCTGAACGGACCCGTCCTGTGCGGAGGCCGTTGACGGCAGCAGCATAATTCCGCACCACAGCAGTAAACCTGCACCGGCCAAGCGACGTCTCACTAGCGCACCTTAGGTTCTGATCCGGGGAGAGGGAATGCGGTCTTTAGGCTTACTCGTGGCTATAGCTGCTGGTGTTACGGTGCTGAGCACCACATCGGCAGCGGCCCAGCAGCCACCGGCGCTCTCGGCCAGCCCGAACGCCGGTGCCCCCGGAACGGCCTTCAAGGTCGCGTGGACCGGGGTCTACTTCGACCCGGACTGCACGACGTACGCCGTGAACGTCCTCTGGGACGGCAAGACGGTAGTGGGTAGCGGCCAGGGAACGGGTCGCGGAACGGGTTCCGGTTCGGCAACGGTTCCGGCGACCGCCACCGCCGGTCAGCACCGGGTCGAAATCCAGACGGTCTGCCAGTCGACGCGTCCGGCGGGCACGACGTTCACCGTCCGCATCCCGACGACCACCACGACGACCCCACCGCCGACCACACAGCCGCCCGTCACCAATCCCCCGGTGACCCAGCCGCCGGTCACCAACCCGCCCGTCACCACGCGCCCGCCGCGTCCGACGACGACCACCACGACGCCTCCGGTCACCACCACCACGACGACGGAGAGCACGCCCCCGTCGTCCTCGGAACCGCCGTCTTCGAGCGAGCCGTCCAACCCCGGTGACGGCGTCCTGGTGCTCGACAAGGAGAACATCCAGCCGGGCGACGCACTGACCGCGACCGGCACCGGCTGCCCCAAGGGCGCGAACGTGACGCTGAAGTCGCTGGGCCAGAACGTCGGCAAGGCCACCGCCGACGAGAACGGCGAGTTCACGGCGCCGGTGAAGTTCGCGAGCATCGAACCCGGCCGGCACAAGGTGCGGGCGGAGTGCGGCATCGTGCTCGTCGGGAACGTCGACGTGACGCTGTCCAGCTCGTCCGGCGGCACGACCAGCACGCTCGTGGTGCTGCTGTTCTTCCTGCTGGTGGGTGCGGCGATGCTGCGCCGTCAGTTCACGGGGCTGCGCCGGTAGCGCCTCAGTGCTGGACCAGGCCGCCGACCGGGACGGACGTGACGTGACCGGTCGGCGGGAGGCTGCGAGCCAGTGCGAGACCGACGTCGACCAGTGACGACCGACGGAGGTGGGGGACGTCGGCGATCGGCGTCCACACCGGCTCGCCGGTCGCGCCGCTCGGTTCGGACCGCAGTTCGCCGCCCGTGATCCGGAGCCGGTAGAAGACGCCGACGTTCTGGTGCGGGACCGAGCCGGGCACACTCCGTTCGGCCACGGGAATCACCCTGGAGTCGACACCCCAGCAGACGCTCGACCACGGCGCCGCAGCCGGTCTCCTCGGCGAACTCGCGCACCACCGCGTCGAACGGGTCCTCCCCGTGCTCGACGCCGCCGCCGGGCAGCGTCCACGCGGACCCGCAGCGGACGAGCAACACCCGTTCCCGCTCGACGCACACCGCGTACGCGGCCAACCTGAAACTCATTCCGGTCCCCTCACCCCGGACACGCGAAAGGCCCCCTCTCCGCAGTCGAGGGGGGCCTTTCGCATTGAGCTGTTCGAACTACCGAGCCAGGTCTACGGCTCTTCACGCTGACGGCGCAGCTTGGCGAGAGCCTCTTCGAGGATCGCCTCACCGTCCGCGTCGGAGCGCCGCTCCTTCACGTACGCAAGGTGCGTCTTGTACGGCTCGTTGCGCGGAGGCGCGGGTGGCGTCTGCTCGTCCCGCCCAGCGGGCAGGCCGCAACGCGGGCAGTCCCAGTTCTCCGGTACTTCCGCGTCGACAGCGAAAGAAGGCCGGGACTCGTGACCGTTCGCGCACCAGTACGACACCCGACGGCGGGGCGCGGACTCGCCGCGCTCCGACTCGCCCATCGGGCCTGCGCCGACGCGGGTACCGCGAATCGCGTTACCACCGGACATCGACCGTTACACCCCCACCAAGTGGTTACCCCAAGCCCCTGAGGGCTTCTGCCGCTGAACGGTTGATCAGGCTGCCGGAGGCAGCTTGATCAGCAGCCCGATACCCACGATGGCGATGACCCAGATCGCGCCGACGAACAACGTCAGGCGGTCGAGGTTCTTCTCGACAACGGAGGAACCGGACAGACTCGACTGCATACCGCCGCCGAACAGCGAAGAAAGGCCGCCACCACGGCCGCGGTGCAAGAGCACGAGCAGCACCAGCAGCACGCTGGAGACGATCAACAGGATCTGCAGGAACAGGATCATTTCTTCCTCGCTGTCAGGCAGCCGACGCCATAGAGTACCTGTTCGACTGCCGAACGTGTGCAACCAGTGGGGTTAGAGACTTAACCAGATCAACTTAGGGTAGAGGGCCGCCGGCAGCCAGAGCGCACAGCTTGGTGAATTCGTCCGCCTGAAGGCTCGCGCCGCCGACAAGGGCGCCGTCGATGTCCTTCTGCTGAATGAGCTCACCGATGTTCGACGACTTCACCGAACCGCCGTAGAGCACGCGAACAACGGCCGCGGTCTCCTCGCCGTACTTCTCCGCCACGAACGAGCGGACCAGCGAGCACACCTCCTGCGCGTCGGCCGACGACGCCGTGCGGCCCGTGCCGATCGCCCAGACCGGCTCGTAGGCGAACACGATCTTGGCGACCTGCTCCGCCGTGAAGCCCTTCAGGCCGTCCTCCAGCTGCTGGCGCACCAGCTCCAGGTGGCCCTTGGCCTCACGGACGTCGAGCTTCTCGCCGAAGCAGAAGATCGGGGTGACCTCGACCTTCAGCGCCGCCTTGATCTTGGCGTTGACCAGCGCGTCCGTCTCGCCGTGGTACTCGCGGCGCTCGGAGTGCCCGACGACCACGTAGTGGCAGCCGAGCTTCGCGAGCATCAGGCCGGACACCTCACCGGTGTAGGCACCGGAGTCGTGCTGCGAGATGTCCTGCGCGCCGTACTTGATCAGCAGCTTGTCGCCGTCGACCAGGGTCTGGATGCTGCGGATGTCGACGAACGGCGGGAGAACGGCCACCTCGACCTTGGCGAAGTACTTCTCCGGCAGGGAGAAGGCGATCTTCTGCACGAGGCCGATCGCTTCGAGGTGGTTGAGGTTCATCTTCCAGTTGCCCGCGATGAGCGGGGTACGCGCTGCCATCTCACGCCTCCAGAACGCTGATGCCGGGCAGTTCCTTGCCCTCAAGGAACTCCAGAGAGGCGCCACCGCCCGTGGAGATGTGCGAGAACCCGTCCTCGGGCAGACCCAGCGCGCGAACAGCCGCAGCCGAGTCGCCACCGCCGACGACGGTGAACGCGTCCGACTTGACCAGAGCCTCCGCGACGGCACGGGTGCCGCCGGCGTAGGTCTCGATCTCGAAGACGCCCATCGGGCCGTTCCAGAACACGGTCCTGGCGTCGGCGAGCTTCGACGCGAACAGCTCGCGCGACTTCGGGCCGATGTCGAGGCCCATCTTGTCCGCGGGGATCGCGTCGGTGCCGACGACGTCGTGCTCCGTGTTGCCGAACTCGGCGGTGACCAGTACGTCGACCGGCAGCACGAGCTCGACGCCGCGCTTGTCGGCCTCGGTGATGAAGCCCTTGACCTGGTCGAGCTGGTCTTCCTGCAGCAGCGACGTACCGACCTCGTGGCCCTGGGCCTTGAGGAACGTGTACGCCATGCCGCCGCCGATGAGCAGCCGGTCGACCTTGGTCAGCAGGTTCGCGATGACGCCGAGCTTGTCGGACACCTTCGCGCCGCCGAGCACCACGACGTACGGGCGCTCCAGGTCGTCGGTGAGCTTGCGCAGCACGCCCAGCTCGGCGTCGACGAGACCGCCGACGTACGCGGGCAGCTTCTTCGCCACGTCGTAGACCGAGGCCTGCTTGCGGTGCACGACACCGAAGCCGTCGGACACGAAGGCGTCCGCGAACGACGCCAGCTCGTCGGCCAGCGCCTCGCGCTCCGCGTCGTCCTTCGAGGTCTCGCGGGCGTCGAAGCGGACGTTCTCCAGCATCACGACGCCACCGTCGGTCAGCGCGCCGACCACGGACGTGGCGGACGGGCCGACGAGGTCACCGGCGAGCGCGACCTCGGCGCCGAGCAGCTCACCGAGGCGAGCGGCGGCCGGGGCCAGGGAGAACTTGGGGTCCGGCTCGCCCTTGGGGCGGCCGAGGTGAGCGGTGACGATCACGCGGGCGCCCGCGTCGGCGAGGGCCTTGATCGTCGGCACCGACGCGCGCACGCGGCCGTCGTCGGTGATCTTGTCGCCATCCAGGGGGACGTTCAGGTCGGCGCGCACCAGGACGCGCCGACCTGCGACACCCTCGGCGAGCAGATCGCTGAGGTTCTTCACCGGTTACTTCCTCAGATCTTGGAAGCGACGAGCTTGACCAGGTCCGCGAGGCGGTTGGAGTAGCCCCACTCGTTGTCGTACCAGCCGACGACCTTGACCTGGTTGCCGATGACCTTGGTCAGCGGCGCGTCGTAGATGCACGAGTGCGGGTCGGTGACGATGTCGGCCGACACGATCGGGTCGGTCGAGTACTTGAGGATGCCGGCCAGCGGGCCCTCGGCGGCGGCCTTGTACGCGGCGTTGACCTCGTCGAGGGTGACCTCGCGCTTGAGGGTGACCGTCAGGTCGGTGGCCGAGCCGGTGGGGACCGGGACGCGCAGCGCGTAGCCGTCGAGCTTGCCCTTGAGCTCCGGCAGCACCAGGCCGATGGCCTTGGCGGCACCCGTGGAGGTCGGGACGATGTTCAGCGCGGCGGCGCGGGCACGGCGGAGGTCGCTGTGCGGCGCGTCCTGCAGGTTCTGGTCCTGCGTGTACGCGTGGATCGTGGTCATGAGGCCCTGCTCGACGCCGAAGCTGTCGTTGAGGACCTTGGCCAGCGGCGCGAGGCAGTTGGTGGTGCAGGACGCGTTCGAGATGACGGTCTGCGAGCCGTCGTACTGGTCCTCGTTCGCGCCGATGACGACGGTGAGGTCCTCGCCCTTGGCCGGCGCGGAGATGATGACCTTCTTGGCGCCACCCTCGTCGACGTGCTTGCGGGCCTTGGTCGCGTCGGTGAAGAAACCGGTCGACTCGACGACGACGTCGACGCCGAGGTCCTTCCACGGCAGGGCGCCGGGGTCGCGCTCGGCGAGGGCCTTGATGACCTTGCCGTCGACGGAGATGCCCTCGTCGGTGACCTGCACGTCCGCGTCCAGGCGACCCAGGATGCTGTCGTACTTGAGCAGGTGCGCCATGGTGTTGACGTCACCGAGGTCGTTGAACGCGACGATCTCGATGTCGTGGCCGCTGGCCTTCACGGCGCGCCAGAAGTTGCGGCCGATGCGACCGAAACCGTTGACACCTACGCGAACCGTCACGACGGACTCCTTGTGTTCGACTGGCAGGAACAAGCCCACCCTATCTGCCGAACTGCGCCGCTGGTCACAGGGATAGTGAGTATCTCTTGATCGAGCCAGAAAAAGTGGGGCTGATTAGGCCGTTCGGCGGCGCAGGGCGCGGAGCATCCAGAGGTACGCGCTCAGCTCCTCCGCAGCCTCCGCGGCGGTGCGGCACGCCTCGGGACCGTGCTCCTTCGCGTCCCTGCCGACGACGGCGGCGATCCGCGCGAGCCACTCGTCCACCACCTCCCGGTCCTGCGGAGGCACGAGCGGGATGTCGCCCTGTCCGGTGTGCGCTGTCATGGAACATGATCCTGTCCACGCATCGAAGGGACCGGCAATACCGAAAAAGCAGGTGTTACGGACCGTTACACGCCGGTACGGTCGGTTCCCATGACGGCCATTGCCGCCTGTGTGACGTGTCGAAACCCGCTCAACGAGGCGACTTCCGGTCGCCGGTACTGCTCCAACGCGTGTCGTCAGCGCGCGTATCGCGAACGCTCTTCCGCGCGCGAAGACTCACCGCGCGACTCGGGTCTCCCGTCACCTCTGGACACCTTCGTGGGCCGGCGCGAGAGGCTGGCGGCGCTGGCGCGGCTCGGCGCGGAGCAGCGGCTGGTGTCGCTGGTCGGCCCGGCGGGGGCGGGCAAGACCAGGCTGGCGGTCCAGCACGTCACCAGACGCGCTGAACAGGTGTGGTGGACGGCGCTGGCGGCCGCACCGGACGTCGTTCAGGCGGTCTACCAGGCCGTCGGCGCCCATCCGCTGCCGCACCGCTCGGCTCGCGACGCCGTGATCGCCGAGATCGACCAGCACCGGCGTCCTCTGCTCGTCCTCGACAACTGCGAGCACTTGCTGGCCGACGTCGCCGGCGTGGTCTCCGAGCTCCTCGCCCGCTGCCCGCGCCTGCGGGTGCTGGTGACCTCGCGCGAGCCGCTCCGGCTCGCCGGTGAGCAGGTCTTCGCGGTCGGCGAGCTGGAGCTGCCGCCCGCCGGGTCGGACGTCGCCGAGGCGCTGCGTCACGACGCCGTCCAGCTCTTCCGCGATCGTGCCGTCTCGGTGGACCGCTCGTTCGAGGTGGACTCGTCCAACGTGGCGGACGTCGTCGCCGTCTGCCGCTCGCTCGACGGCATGCCGCTGGCCATCGAACTGGCCGCGCGCCGCATCACCGTCCTCTCCCCCGCCGACGTGCTGGCGAGGCTCGGCGACCGGCTGGCGCTGCTGACCGCCGGGCCGCGCGCGTCCGACGACCGCCACCGCACGTTGCGCGCCGCGATCAGCTGGAGCTACGACCTGCTGTCCGACGCGGAGAAGACCGCCTGCCGGCAGCTGGCGGTGCTCGGTGCGCCGTTCGACCTGGGTGTGGCGAGCGCCGTCTGCGACGTCCCGGACGCGCTGGAACTGCTGACCGGCCTCGAGCAGAAGTCCCTGCTGGTGGCGGAACGCGCCGCCGGCCGCACCACGTTCCGGCAGCTGGAGTCGATCCGCCTCTACTGCCGCGAACGCGCGCAGGAGTGCGGCGAGACCGACGTGGTGGCCGACCGGGCGGTGGACTGGGTCTGCTCGGTCGTGGAGCCCGAGATCTCGTCGTTCTTCCCGGCGCCGGCCGTGGTGCTGCGCCTCGACCGCGACATCGGCCTGATCGAGCTGGCGGTGGCCCGCACCGCCGAGGCCGGTGACTGGACCCGGCACGCGCTCGCGATCGTCGCCACGGCCTGGACGTCGACGCCCCACCGGCCCCGCGGCGCCCCGACCGAACTGCTGCACCGCGCGCTGTCCCAGGACCTGCCGCCTGCCTACCGCAGCGTGCTGACCGTGCTCGCCGCCATGCACCACCGCGTGCGCGGCGGCTGGCACGTGACGCGCCGCTTCGCCCAGGAGTCGCTCGCCGTCGAACGGACCGGCACGAGCCGTCCCGGCACGCTGGCCCGCGCGCTGGAGGTGCTGGCGTCGGCCGAGGCGCACACGGGCGATCCCGAGCTGGCCCGGCGGCTCTACGACGAGTCCGCCGAGCTGCTCCGTTCCTCGGACGACAAGCTCGCCCGCGGCCTGCTGCTGAACTCCTACGGCTGGACGTTGCTGCAGCACGGCGAGGCGGAGCTGGCGGCGCCGCTGGTCCGCGAGTCGCTGACCCTGATCCGGCTGCTGGGCCTGCCGCACATGCTCAACCCGGTGCTGCACACCGCGGGCGCGATCGCGTTGGCGCGCAAGAGCTTTCCCGAGGCGGTGGCGTTGTTCCGGGAGGGCCTGGAGGTGGGCGCGGAGCATCCGATGGACCAGTACTACGACCTCGAGGGCCTGGCGCTGGGACTGGTCGGCGCCGGTTACGACGACGAGCGCGCGTTGTCCCTGCTGACCGCCGCTTCCGCGGTCCGCACCCGGTACGACTTCCGGGCCGAGCCCTACTGGCAGGCGTTGCTGGACGAGGCCCGCTCGGTGTGCCGGGCCCGGATCACGGCCGGGCGGCTGCGCGCCGCCGAGTCGACGGGCGAGCGGATGTCGTTGGCACAGGCCGTTTCCCACGCCCTGACCGCCCGTCCGGTCACCGGGGACGACGAGGGGATGGTCTCCGCGCGAGAGCTGCACGTCGCGACGCTGGTCGCCGAGGGACTGACGAACCGGCAGATCGGGCAGCGGCTGGGGATCTCACCCCACACCGTTGCCCGGCACGTGACACATGCCCGGACCAAGCTGGGGCTGCGGTCGCGGGCTCAGCTGGCGGTGTGGGCGTCGTACGATCACAATCCGTAGATCAAATCGACGCTTGCCACTCCTTCGGGTTAGCATCCGCGCCCCGAAGCGGACATGTTCCGCAGATCTCCCTCACCAGGAGTTACCTGTGGCGACCATGTCCGAAGAGCGTCCCCTGACGGCGCTCGCCCCACGCCCTCAGCACGCGCTGAGAGGTGACATCCAGGGTCTGCGCGCTCTTGCCGTCGGCGTGGTGCTGCTCTACCACCTGAGGCCGTCGTGGCTGCCGGGCGGCTTCGTCGGCGTCGACGTCTTCTTCGTCATCTCGGGTTTCTTGATCATCGGCACGCTCGCCAACGAGGTGCGTCGCACCGGCTCGGTGCGCCTGCGCGACTTCTACGCGCGCCGCATCCGCCGCCTGCTGCCCGCCGCCACCGCGACGCTGCTCGCGGTCGTCGCCGCCACGGTGCTGCTCCTTCCGGAGTCGCAGTGGCCCACGATCATGCGGGAGGTCGTCGGTTCCGCGCTCAACGCCCAGAACTGGCTGCTCGCGGTGCTGTCCAACGACTACGGGCACGCCACCATCGGCGCCTCGCCGGTCCAGCACTACTGGTCGCTCGCGGTCGAGGAACAGTTCTACCTCGTCGTTCCCCTGCTGCTGATCGCGGCCGCCACACTCGCCCGCCGGTTCAACGGTCGCGCGGTGCCGTGCGCCGTGGCCGCCATCGCGGTCGTGACCGTTGCCTCGTTCGTGTTCTCCGTGGTCTACACCCGCGTCGACCACGGCGCCGCGTACTTCGTGACGCCGACCCGCATGTGGGAGCTCGGCATCGGTGGCCTGGCCGCGATGGTGCTGCACCGCGTGTCGCTCGGCCGCGCGGCCCGCGAGGTGCTCGGCTGGCTGGGTTTCGCGGCCGTGCTGCTCAGCACCGTCCTCTACACCACGGAGATGCAGTTCCCCGGCTGGGTGGCTGCGGTGCCGGTACTCGGCACGGCGGCGATGCTCGTCGGCACGGACACACTGCTCGGACGTCTGCTGAGCATCCGGCCGGTCCGCTACGCCGGTGACATCTCCTACAGCCTGTACCTGTGGCACTGGCCGGTCATCGTGGTGATGCTCGAACTGAGCGAGAACGAGCGGCTGTCCACGAAGGAGATGCTCGCCGCCGCGGTGCTGAGCTTCGCACTCGCCGCGCTGTCCAAGCGGTTCATCGAGGATCCGTTCCGCCGCAACAGGTTCGGCCGACACCGCGGCACCTACACCTTCGGTGCCGTGCTCGTGATCGTCTCCGTGGTCGCAGCTTCGGTTCCCTGGTACACGGCCGCCGGCAAGCTGAACCGGCTGGCGAACAACACGACGCTGGACGCCGACCACCCCGGCGCCATGGCGTTCGACCCCCGCAGGCCGCTACCGGCTCCAGCCGGTGTGCCGTTGGTACCTGACCCGGCCGTGGCGAACGAGGACGGTCCCTACGGCAGCCATCGGAAAGCCGAATGCCACGTCTTCCTGCTGACGCTCCCGGAGGACGCCTGTTCGTGGGGTGAGCCCTCGGCGCAGAAGACGGTCGTGCTGCTCGGCGACTCGCACGCGGCGCAGTACAGCACCCCGCTGATCGACTTCGCCGAGGGTCCCGGCCGCGGACGGTGGAAGGTCAGGACCATGACCCGCAACGGCTGCCCGTTCACGTCGGTGCCGCCGTCCGAAGGGGTCTGGCCGATCAAGGTCTGCTCGGAGCAGAACCTTGCCGTGGCCGAGCGGTTGAAGGCGCTCAAGCCTGACCTCGTCGTGGTGTCGGGCATGAGCCGCGAGTCCTACGCGAGCGACCTCAAGTGGACCTGGAACTCCCGCGAAGACATGGTTCGCGGCTACCGGGAAATGCTGCGCGTGCTCGACGCCGCGAACATCGCGATCGCGGTGATCAAGGACCTTCCCAGGCCGGACGGGCGGGTCTCGCGGTGCCTCGAACGCAACTCCGGCAACGCGGCCGCCTGCGGAACCCCGCGAGCCGAGGCGTTCGCCGGTGAAAGCGACCCGCTGGTTGAGGCGGCGGCCGGCTTCCCCCGCACCAAGATCGTCGACCTGACGCCGTGGTACTGCCGCGAGGACGTCTGCCCAGCCGTCATCGGCAACGTCGTGGTGTACCGCAACAACCACATCACGAACACGTACTCGCGAACGCTCGCCACTCCGCTGCTCACCCAGCTGCGGATGATCTGAGATCAGTGCCCCGCCACTGCTCGGGGCACTGATCGTCGTCGTCAGACCTCGGCTTCGAGCATCTCCGCCGTGACCGCCGACTCCGTGTCCGGCAGCCCGAGGTCCTTGGCGCGCTTGTCCGCCATGGCCAGCAGCCGCCGGATCCGGCCGGCCACCGCGTCCTTGGTCATCTGCGGGTCGGACAGCTGGCCCAGCTCCTCCAGCGACGCCTGGCGGTGCGCGAGACGCAGCTGCCCGGCGGCGGCCAGGTGATCAGGAGCCTCCGGGCCGAGGATCTCCAGCGCCCGCGCCACCCTCGCCGCCGCCGCGACCGCGGCACGGGCCGAGCGGCGCAGGTTCGCGTCGTCGAAGTTGGCGAGCCGGTTGGCCGTCGCACGGACCTCACGCCGCATCCGGCGCTCTTCCCACGCGAGCACGCTGTCGTGCGCGCCGAGCTTGGTCAGCATGGCGCCGATGGCGTCGCCGTCCCTTATCACCACGCGCTCGGCCCCGCGGACCTCGCGGGACTTCGACGAGATGCCCATCCGGCGCGCCGCGCCGACGAGCGCCAGCGCCGCCTCCGGACCGGGGCAGGTGATCTCCAGCGACGAGCTGCGGCCGGGTTCGGTCAGCGAGCCGTGCGCGAGGAACGCACCGCGCCAGGCGGCCTCCGCGTCGCACACGCCACCCGACACGACCGGCGCGGGCAGACCGCGGACCGGGCGCCCGCGCGGGTCCAGCAGACCCGTCTGGCGGGCGAGCCCCTCGCCGTCCTTGACCACGCGCACGACGTAGCGCGTGCCCTTGCGCAGCCCGTTGGACTGGATGGTGAAGACCTCGGCGTGGTGACCGTAGAGCGCCTGGATCTCCTTGAGCAGCCTGCGCGCGGCCGAGCCGAGGTCGAGCTCCGCCTCGACGACCACGCGGCCGGACACGATGTGCAGGCCGCCGGCGAACCTGAGCAGGGAGGACACCTCCGCGCGGCGGCAACAGGTCTTGGATACCGCGAGCCTGCTCAGCTCGTCCTTGACCGCCGACGTCATCGCCACGGGCTTGTCCCTCCCATTCCGGTCTCATCGACCACCTGCCTCAGGCAACCGGCCAGTGCCTCCGGATCATGTCGCTCGACGGCGTCCGGTGCGGCGATCCTGGCCAGATGCGTCCGCGCGCCCAGTGCCGAGGCGGCTCGCGTCAGCCGGTCCGGGGTGGGGACCGAGTCGACGTCGGCGATCACCGCGTCCACCTTCAGCTCAGGTGCGTGTTCGCAGACTACGTCCAAATGGCGCTCTGGAGAGAAACCGGCAGTTTCCCCCGGTTGGGGGACAAGATTGAGCACCAGCGCCTTCCTGGCACGCGTGCGCACCAGCGCGTCGTGCAGTTCCGGCACGAGCAGATGCGGCAACACGCTGGTGAACCACGATCCGGGCCCGAGTAGCACGAGATCGGCGTCAAGTACAGCCTGCACCGCTTCCGGACAGCCGACAGGTCGCCCGTTCGGGGCAGTCAACCGGATGCGCCGCACGAGCCCGGGCGTGGTCGCGATGGCGACCTGCCCCCGGATCCGCCGCACGTCGTTCACGTCCTCGTCGAGCCCGGTCACGTCCGCCTCGATGTCGAGGGGTTCGTTGGACATCGGCAGCACCCGCCCCCGGACCCCGAGCAGCTTGGAGGCGTGTTCGAGCACCTTGACGGGATCGCCGAGCTGCTCGAGCAGCCCGGCGAGCACCAGGTTGCCGACCGCGTGCCCGGCAAGCGCACCGGTCCCACCGAACCGGTGCCGGAACAGCGACGTCCACAGCCTGCTCTCGTCGTCCTCCCCCGCAAGCGCCGCCATGGCCTTGCGCAGGTCCCCCGGCGGCAACAGCCCGGAGATCTCCCGCCGCAACCGCCCCGACGACCCCCCGTCGTCCGCGACGGTCACCACGGCCGTCACGTCGACGGTGATCCGCTTGAGCGCCGTCAGCGTCGCGTGCAACCCGTGCCCGCCACCCAGAGCAACAGCCTTCAACTTCGTCACTCGCGTCCCAGATCCCTGTGCACGACCTTGACCGCCATGCCGTCCTCACTCGCGAGCCGAGCCGCGAGCTCCTCCGACAGCGCCACACTGCGGTGCTTGCCACCGGTGCACCCGACGGCGAGCGTCAGGTACCGCTTCCCTTCACGCCGATACCCGGCGCCGATGAGCCTCAGCAGCTCGTGATACCGGTCGAGGAACTCGTCCGCGCCCTCCTGCGACAGCACGTAGTTGCGCACCTCACCGTCCAGCCCCGTCTGCTCGCGCAGCTCCGGGATCCAGAACGGGTTGGGCAGGAACCGCACGTCCATGACGAGGTCCGCGTCCATCGGCAACCCGTACTTGTAGCCGAAGCTGAGCACGGTGACCCGCGTACGGGTCGCGGCCTCGGTGCCGAACGTGTCCTCGATCTTGGCCCGCAGCTGGTGGACACTCAGCGCGCTGGTGTCGAGCACCAGGTCCGCCTCCTGCTTGAGCGGCGTGAGCAGGATCCGCTCGGCCTCGATGCCGTCCTGCAACCGCCCGTCCCCCTGCATGGGATGACCGCGCCGCACCGCCTCGAACCGCCGGATCAGCACGGCGTCAGTCGCCTCGAGGAAGAGCACGCGCGGCTTGTACCCGCGAGCGTCGAGGTCCTTGATGATGGCCGCCAGGTCCTCGGTGAACGCACGGCTGCGCACGTCCATGACGACAGCGACCCTGGTGATGGCCCCACGCGCCTGCGCGCCGAGCTCGACCATGGTGGCGATGAGTTCCGGGGGCAGGTTGTCCACGACGAACCAGCCGAGATCCTCCAGGCACTTGGCCGCTGTGCTGCGGCCCGCACCGGACAGCCCGGTCACCACGGCGACTTCGATGCCGGACTTCTCCGCGTTCACGACTACGACTCCGTTACCTGTTCATGAGCGAACGCTGCGTCCGCTCTCGTTTGGGCAAGTCTTCATGTTGAGGGACGGCCCTTTGCGCTTGGCCACGTCCGCCGGGTCGCACCGCTTACCGGCGCGGCCCGGTGTGAGTCTCCACCGGAACGGCCCTTGCGCGTGGCAGGTTCAGCACTTGAGACGCTACGTGCCATGGGCGCGCCCGCCACTCGGGCGGGTGAACCTTGTCCCGATTCACGCTTGTCGTCGTCTGGTTGATGTCCGGAAAACATGGTCGTCTTCGCCGCGACAGAAGGAAGGGGAGGGAGGGGCGAGCAGCTTGTGCCATGGAGGGTGGCGCAGGAGTGCGTGATCGGTGTGACGAACGAGGTTTGCGCCGCACCGGTGAGTCGGACGTGGTGGGCGGTCGTGGTGGGCGGTCGTCGCGCGACGGACGATCGGGGCACGCCGGCCGGTCACAACACGGCGGTCGATCGGGGCACGGCGGGCAGCCACAGCAAAGCGGGCGGTCAGCGCGCGAGGGTCAGTCAGCGCGCGAGGGCCGAGCGGGGCACAACGGCTGGCCAGCACACGACGGCCAGGCGGAGCACAGCGGCCAGCCACCACACAGCTGCCGGGCGGGGCACAGCGGCCAGCCACCACGCGACGGCCAGGCGGGTTGTGCACGCCGGTCACCCCGTGATCGAGCAGCTCGACCGGGAAACCGGCCCAGCGACGGCGCCCGGCACGGCGCGGCCCAGCCCACCCGTCAGCCGGCACGCCACACCGTGCACCGCACCGTGATGCGCCACCAGCCGTGGCGAGGCCTGCAGAGCCCCCAGGATCGAAGCGACTTCCGGAGGCAGGGTTCGCCGGCCCGCGTCTTCGGTCAACGCGCGGCCGGGAAGCGAAGAGCCGGTCAAGATTTGCCCTCGGCCGCCGGGGCGGTCGCTGGAGCAACCGGGCCGACTGCCGGGGCCACCGGTGCGGCTGCCGGGGCCGCCGGAGCAGCTGCCGGTGCGGTCGCCGGAGCACCCGGAGCAGCTGCCGGGACGCTCGCCGGGGCAACCGGGGCAGCAGCCGAGGTGGTCGCGCCCGCCGCAAGGCTCGCCACCACGGCCTCGGCGGTGCGGCGACCCACGCCTGGGACGTCACTGATTTCGTCCACTGTGGCCTGGCGGAGTTTGCGGACCGAGCCGAAGTGCTTGAGCAGCGCGGCTTTGCGGGTTTCGCCGAGGCCCGGGACACCGTCGAGTTCGGACGCGATCATGCGCTTCGAGCGTTTCTGGCGGTGGTAGGCGATGGCGAAGCGGTGGGCCTCGTCGCGGACTCGCTGCAGCAGGTACAGGGCGTCGCTCGTGCGCGGGAGGATCACCGGGTCGGGCTCGCCCGGGACCCAGACCTCTTCGAGGCGCTTGGCGAGGCCCACCACGGCCACGTCCTGGATGCCCAGCTCGGCCAGGACGTCGGCTGCCGCGGCGGCTTGGGGGGCGGCGCCGTCCACCACCAGGAGGTTGGGCGGGTAGGCGAACTTGCGGGGTTTGCCGGTGTCCGGGTCGATGCCCGGGTTGGGGCCGCCGGACGCGGTTTCGCGGAGCATCGCTTGGAAGCGGCGGCGGACGACCTCGGCGATGGAGGCCACGTCGCCTTCTGTGGCGGCCTCGCGGATGGCGAAGCGGCGGTATTCGGATTTGCGGGCCAGGCCGTCTTCGAAGACGACCAGGGAGGCCACGACGTCGGTGCCCTGGACGTGACTGATGTCGACGCACTCGATGCGCAGCGGGGCCGTGTCGAGCGCCAGGGCGTCCTGGAGTTCTTGCAGGGCTACCGAGCGGGCGGTCAGGTCGCCGGCGCGGCGGAGTTTGTGCTGGGCGAAGGCTTCGGCGGCGTTGCGGGCCACGGTTTCCATCAGGGCGCGTTTGTCGCCTCGCTGGGGGACGCGCAGCGCTACGCGGGAGCCGCGTTGTTCGGAGAGCAGGTCTTCCAGGGCCGCGGCGTCGTCGGGCAGGACGGGGACGAGGACCTCGCGCGGGGTGCTTTCCGTGTTGTCGCCGTAGAACTGCATGATGAACTGGTCGACCAGGGCGGCGTCGTCGATCGCCTCCACCTTGTCGAGGACCCAGCCGCGCTGGCCGCGCACCCGGCCGCCGCGGACGTGGAAGACCTGGACCGAGACCTCCAGCTCGTCCTGGGCGAACGCCATCACGTCGGCGTCCGTGCCGTCGCCCAGGACGACCGCCTGCTTTTCCATGGCACGGCGCAACGCGCCGAGGTCGTCGCGCAGTCTCGCCGCGCGTTCGAACTCCAGCTCTTCCGCGGCCAGCGTCATCTCGCGTTCCAGGCGGCGGATCATGTGATCCGTCTTGCCCGCCAGGAAGTCGCAGAAGTCCTCGACGATCGCGCGGTGCTCGTCCGCGGAAACCTTGCCCACACAAGGGGCCGAGCACTTGTCGATGTAGCCGAGCAGGCAGGGGCGCCCGATCTGGTTGTGCCGCTTGAAGACGCCAGCGGAGCAGGTGCGCGCAGGGAAGACGCGCAGCAGCAGGTCCAAGGTCTCGCGGATGGCCCACGCGTGCGCGAACGGGCCGAAGTAGCGCACGCCCTTCTTGCGCGGGCCGCGATACACGTGCAGCCGCGGGTAGTCCTCGAACAGCGTCACGGCGAGGACCGGATACGACTTGTCGTCGCGGTAGCGGACGTTGAACCGCGGGTCGAACTCCTTGATCCAGTTGTATTCGAGCTGCAACGCCTCGACCTCGGTGGTGACGACCGTCCACTCGACGGAGGCGGCGGTCGTCACCATCTGGCGGGTGCGCGGGTGCAGGCCGGCCAGATCCGCGAAGTACGAGTTCAGCCTGCTGCGCAAGCTCTTCGCCTTGCCGACGTACACGACCCGGCCACCGGCGTCGCGGAACTTGTAGACGCCGGGAGCCTCAGGAATCGTGCCCACAGCGGGGCGATACGTCGAGGGATCTGCCACGCCGTCAAGACTAACGACGCGGTCTGACAAAAACTGAAAGGGTCAGGTCAGCACGATCTGGTCGCCTTCGACGCGCACGCCGACCGCGCGCAGTCCTGACGTCGCGGGTCCCTTCTTCACCTTGCCGTCGGCAGCGGCGAACTGGCTGCCGTGCGAGGGACACGTGATCGTGCCGCCGGAAGGTTCCGCGACCGTCGAACCCTGGTGCGGGCACGACGCGTCGTACGCCTTCACCTCGGTGGCGGAGACGCGCGCGACCACGATCTTCGTGCCGCCCGGGCCGTCCACGACCGCGCCGCCGCCCTCGGGGACGTCAGCCAGCGCGACGAGCGGTTTGCCACTGCTGGAACCGGTGGATCCGGTCGGCGTCGAGCCACCCTGCGTGGGCGTCGAACCGGTGCCTGTCGAGCCAGAGCCTGAAGAACCCGATGAACCGCACGCGGTCACAAGGCCACTCGGCACGGCGAGGGCAACCACGATTCCGCACAACGCCATGCGCCTGCTGACCGGGCTTTCGGTGTTCACGACCGTTCCTCCGTGGTGGTGGGTGTCCGGGGTCACACCACAGCATTACGCGAACCGGTCAGTGAGAGTTCAGCCAGAAGCCCGATGCACAGCAACCTCACAGGTCTCAGGCGAGCACCAGATCCTCACCCGAACGAGCGACGGCGACCT
Source organism: Lentzea roselyniae (assembly GCF_039537795.1). Classification (NCBI taxonomy): domain Bacteria; kingdom Bacillati; phylum Actinomycetota; class Actinomycetes; order Pseudonocardiales; family Pseudonocardiaceae; genus Lentzea; species Lentzea roselyniae. The sequence goes on along the minus strand of NZ_BAABBE010000015.1, from coordinate 133,486 downwards.
CCCTCAGCCCCGAAGTCGCAGGTCCTTTGCGGACCGCGCCAGACGAGACATCGAAAACGCTCCCGTGCAACGGGCAGGTGATGACACCACCGGCGGGAGGGTTGACCAGCGAGCCCACATGAGGGCAAGCGGGGTTGAAGGCGCGGAATTCACCCGATCGAGGCTGCACGACCAGCAGCTGGGCGTTGCCGGGCATGTCGACCAGCACGCCACCGCCGACGGGTACCGAGGCAGCGGAAGCCACGCGATCCCCCGGCCTGGCGGTCCCCACACCACCCGTCTTGCGAGGGGCGGGCTCGCCACAGGCGCTCAACGCGGCAGCGAGCCCACACAACATCAGAGAACGACGATCCACGAGTGCCGATTATCGGCGCTGGTCCTCCGCGGCAGCCGTCCGGGCCAGCGCAAGCACGGCGGTGAACGGCGGGAACCAGTGCCGCGAGTGCGACGGCGGGTTCGCCCACCGCAGCGATCCGTACCTGGTCATCGTGGGTGGCAGCGCGATCCGGTGCGGGGATCGCACGAACTGGACCTCCGGCGGCGCCTTCAGGTGCGTCGGCAGCAGGGCCACCAGCTCGGCCAGGAAGATCCAGTGTTCGCGCGGGCCGGGGATGACGGTGACGGGACCGGCGAGCATGCGCGACTTCAGGTCGGCCAGCACGCGCGACCCGATCCGCGCGGGCATGGCCAGCGCTGTGGTGGCGGGTCCGAGAGGTAGGAACACGCCCTGCTCGGTGACCGTCACCTGCCAGCCGAGCAACCGGTAGCCGGCGACGGCTTCCCCGATCGCCCGTGCGTGTCCCCTGTTCTGTGGGATCCCGGCACTCCCTGTGCCGGTCTCCGCGGTCGTGATGCTCATCGGCGGTCGTCCTCCCCGGTGGTGGGTCAGGCACTGGCAGGCCACGGGGATCGGCCCGCGGCCTGCGATGTGCAGGGTGCGTCGCACTTGGCCCCAACACCACTCGTCCGATGCATGAGCCTCATTCAGCGGACGCATGAAGCTCATCCGCCCAACGGGGGTACCGGCACTGCGACACGCGAACTCATTACGTCTTATGCATGAGATGGATGGACTGACGATCACGTCTCCGTACACTTGGAAAACGCTCAGTGACGGGGGCGAGGCCGATGGATACCGCGAGACCCAAATCCAGGCGCGCTTGCCCGTGTGGAGCGTTCATCGCCGCTGACAACACCGATCGGCTGTGTCACCGGTGCCGCCGCAACGCTCGTTCCGGCGTGCACGGCCCTCCGGAGGTCCCCTCCGACTTCTGGGACCACCCAGCGATCGCGGCCGCCTGCTCCGACCGCGACATGGGCGCGCTGATCTCCGCATACCGGCACCACCCCCAGCACCTGAGCAGGGTCACGCAGGACCGCATGGCGGCGTGGCTCGGCATCAGCCAGGCGCAGCTCTCGCGTTACGAGTCGGGCGAGAACCAGATCGACCGGCTCGACCGGCTGCGCCACTTCGCGCTCGTGCTCGGGGTGCCCGGCGAACGACTGTGGTTCGACCGAGTCGTCATCCCAGCTCAGGTGGGCTCTCCCGACACGGGCCCGCCAGATGTGCTCGCCGCTGCGTGGGAGGCGACGAGCATTGCCCGTTCGGTCGAGGAGACGGCGAGGAGCGACTTGGCGATCAGCAGACGAGCGGCGCTCACTGGAGCGGCCGCGGTGACGGTGGGGTCCGCACTGGTCGAGCCGCTGCAGCGGTGGTTGCACCCCCTGCAGAACCTGTCGAAGTGGTCGTCGCACTCGGCGATCAGCGAGGAGGAGCTCGCAGCCCTGCAGCGCGTCGCGGACGGGCTGCGCGGCTGGGGCGGGCGTGGCGGGTACGGACTGGCGCGCAAGGCCGTGCTGGGGCAGCTCGACGAGCTGGCCGAACGGCTGCAGCGCGCGCCTGCGGGGCCGACGACGGAGCGGGCGTTCTTCATCGGTGCCGAGCTGTCCAAGGTGGCGGCGAGCATGTCGTTCGACGCCGGCCTGCACAACGCGGCCCAGCGCTACTACGTGCTGGCCATCCGGATGGCGAAGGCCGGCCACAACGACGGCTTCGCGGCGCTGTGCCTGGCCGCCATGGCCCGGCAGATGTTCGACCTCGGCCGGCCGGAGGACGGGCTCGAACTGGTGCAGCTCGGTCAGTACGGCACGCGCCGCACGGGCACGCCGACGTTGAAGGCGCTGCTGCTCACGCGCGAGGCGTGGGCGTACGCGCAGATGGGCAAGGTCCGCGAGTTCCACCAGGCGGTGGGCCTGGCCCAGGACAGTTTTTCGCAGCGTGACGCGGACAACGAACCGCGTTACCTGCACAACTTCGACGAGGCCGAGCTGGAGGGCGTGATCGGGGCACGGTGCCGCGACCTCGCCATGCACGATCCGGCTCAGGCCGTGTTCGCCGAGCAGCACATCCGGCGGGCGCTGGAGCTGCGAGACCCGTCGAAGCTGCGCAACCGCGCGTTCGACGTGATCGGACTGGCGCGCACCAAGATGGTCGCGGGAGACCCGGAGGCAGCGTGCGGGTTGATCAACGAGGTCCTGCCGACAGCGGCGAAGCTCTCCTCGGGGCGCGTGCTCCGCAAGCTGGAGGATTTCGCCAAGGAAGCGGCACGGCACCGCCACATCCGCGCCGTGCAGGAGACACGGGACGCCATCAGAGCGATTCGGACGGCGTGATGCGGGTCGGGATCACCGGACACATGAACCTGGTGCCTGAGTGCGTCCCGGCCGTGCAAGCCGCGATCACCGAGGTGCTGGAACGGCTCGGGCAACCCGTGGTCGGCGTGACGTGCCTCGCGCCGGGCGCCGACCAGGTGTTCGCCCGCGCCGTGCTGGGCATCGGCGGGCAGGTCGAGGTGGTGCTGCCCGCCCTGGACTACCGGGACAAGCTCAAACCGCACCAGGTCGCCGAGTACGACGAGTTGCGCGCAGCCGCCACGGTCGTGAGCGTGCTACCGCACATGTCGTCCGGGCGGCTCGCCTACGTGGCCGCCAACGAACGCATTCTCGCGTCCGTCGAGTTACTGGTGGCGGTGTGGGACGGGGTGCCGCAGCAGGGCAGGGGCGGGACGGCCGACGTGGTGGAGCAGGCGCGGGCTTCCGGGGTGCCGATCGAGGTCGTGTGGCCTTCGGAAGCGCGCCGGAAGTCCTGACTCAGTCGAACTCCTCTACCCGATCACTCACTGGATCACTCCAAACCCGATCATCGCCGTGGTGCCGCCCGCGATCTCTCCACGAGCGGGTTCGAGCGCCTCCCGCGCGGCCTCAGCCAGTGCACGATCGTCGAGCCGCCGAGCGATGTGCGCCGTGATCGTCCAAAGCACCTCGTAGAAGTGGTCTGCGCGCGGCGTGGGCAGGTCAGCCGCTGCACGACGAGCCGCGGCAACGTCGCCGTCAGCGAGATGCAGCAGCGGCTGCGCCCACGGCCGGTACGGTCCCCAATCCAGCAAGGGATCCGGCGGAAGCCCGATCGACAACAACGCCAGCGGCAGGAACCCGGCCTCCACGCCGGGCATGCCCGACAGGTCCAGCGTGCGGTAGCCGGCTTCATCCGGTGCACGCATCACGCGGAACCCCTGCGTGAAAACGCGCACCAGCGGGGTCTCGTGGATCTCGGCCAGCTGTTCGACCGCCGTCACATGACGCGCGGCCGCCTCGAAAGCACCGAGAGCCGAATGCGCCTGCATCGCCACGAGGTGACCGAGGATCTCGTACGCGGGCAGGTCGTGGCGGGCCGCCACCTCGATCAGCTCATCCGCGATCGCACCCCGCTCGGCAGATCGTCCAGGCCGCTGGAACGACTGCACGAACCGCGCGTTGAGAGCGACCGCGAGCACCGCCGGGTCGCCGAGCTCGCGGGCAAGCCGCTCAGCCTCGTGAGCTGCCTCCCACGCCCGGGCATCCCGCGTCCCCCGGTGCTCCAGCGCGATCACGGCGAGCAGCCGCGCCCGCAACGCGACCGGAGCATCCGCGGGGAGCAGCCGCAACGTGCGCCGAGCCGTCTCCACCAGCACCGCGGCCTGGGCGGCGTCGTCGCTGACGGTCCAGTTCGCCGGCACGTCGTAGGCGGTCAGAACGCGAGCGGTGAGCAGCGGATCGCCCAGCCGCTCGGCTTCGGCGACCGCGGCGAAGCGCTGAGCCTGCGCCAGCGCCAAGCCGCCGGTCAACGCCGCCTGTCCCGCGACCACGCTCGCGGACCGCAACCGGGCATATCCGCCGGTCCGGGTCACGGCGTGGCGGAGGATGTCCTCCTCGGCGCGGTCGAGATCGGGCACCGCGTCCAGCCCGAACCGGCCCATCAGCCTGCCGCGGGCCTCGCGCAGCACCTCCAGCGCCTCCACCTGCCGCCCGTCCTGGAACAACGCGTGCGCCAGCAGGACATGAGCCTTCTCCCGCCACGGATGCGCCGCGGCGAACGATGAAAGCTCGGCGACCAACGACGCCCCACGGCCCTGGTCGAGCAGAGCGCGCGCACGCAACTCCAACAGCCGAGCGCGCTCCTGCAGCACCCACGGCGACGGGTCGAGATCGGCGTACGGCTCGCCCCAGCTGACCGGGAAAGACCCCTCCTCGAGCCGCCAGGCGTCCACCTCGGCAACCCGCAGCGCATAGCCACGGCCGACCGTCGCGATGGCGTCCGCCCCGAGAGCGGCACGCAGCTCGGACACGAACGTCCGCACCGCACCGACCGCTCCGGCGGGCGGGTCCTCCCAGAGATCGTCGATCAGCGCATTGAGCGACACGACCCGCCCACCAGCCGCCACGAGACGACCGAGCAGCTCACGACGACGTTTGCTGCCAACGGCCACAACACGACCATCAGTGCCGATGACCGTGACCGGTCCAAGCACCCTGATCTGCACGAACCGGATGCTAATCGCCTGCTGATCAGGCCGCCCGATCCTGGTTCCCATGAACGAGATCGCCCTCAACACCGTCATCACCGGCGAAGGCCCCCCGATCGTCCTGCTGCACGGCTTCCCGCAAACCCACCTGATGTGGCGCCACGTCGCGCCGAAGCTCGCCGAGCACCACACCGTCATCTGCCCCGACCTGCGCGGCTACGGCGCCAGCAGCAAGCCGCGGCACGGTTACGACAAGCGCACGATGGCCCAGGACGTCATCGACCTGGCCGATGAGCTCCAACTCGGCACGTTCGCCCTGGTCGGCCACGACCGGGGCGTGCACGTGGCCTTCCGTGCCGCCCTGGACCACCCGGACCGGATCAGCCACCTCGGCCTGCTGGACAGCGTCCCGGCCCTGGACACCTGGGACGTGCTGCGCGGACGCGAGGCAGCGGCGGCCTTCCACCTCTACCTGATGGCCCAGCCGGAAGGCCTGCCGGAGGAACTGATCTCCAACAGCGCCGACGCGTTCTTCGGCCACTTCCTCGACGTGTGGGCGAAGAGCCCGTTCCCGGACGACATCAGGGCCGGCTACCTCAAAGCCGCACGAGAAGCCGTGCCCTCGATCGTCGCCGACTTCCGCGCCCTGGCGACCATCGACGTCGAGCACGACCGCGCCGACCTCGAAGCGGGCAGGAAACTCACGATGCCCGTAGCCGTCATGCAACAGGACTGGGGCAGTCAGCTCGGCTTCGACCCCACCGAGCTCTGGCGCAAGTGGGCGACCGACCTCCGGTACACCACCACCAGCGCGGGCCACTTCATGGCCGAGGAGGCACCGGACGAGGTCGTCTCGTTCATCCGGGACCTCGTTGCTCCGGTTGAGGGAAGTTCGTCGGCAACCGGACCAACTCAGGCGACAGGTCTGGCGGCCCACGGGGCTCGTTGATCACGATTTCGGGGCATGGCAGCCGAACCGTTCGCCCGCCTGGCCGACCGCCAGCACGCGTTGCGAACAGCACTACGAGCACTGCAGGCAGCGGGACCCGGCAGCCCTGACTTCCCCGCGCTCTTAGCCGAGACCGACAAAGAGGTCGAGGCCGTGATGCACGCCCGCCGCGACGTCGAGGCGGCCCGCCTGACCGTCCCGAACAGGGCGGTCGCGGCGGGCACCGCCATCGCGGCCCTCGTCGTGGTGATCGGCTGGTTCGACGGCTGGTCGCTGCTGTCCGTCCTGCTCGCGGTGGCCGTCGCGGCCGCGGTCCTGGTCGATCCCGTCGGCCGCGGGATCTGGGAGCCGCGGGCGAGGACGGCGGCGGCCGCGGCGGCCCTCCTCGCGGTCGTGCTGACACCATTGGCGAACGGCTGGGCCTCCCTGGCCGTGCTGGCGGGCGTCGCCTGGTGGGCGTGGAGGACTCTGCGATGAAGAACATCGACCCGGTCAAGGCCCTGGACGACAAGGTCGAGCGGCTCAAGAAGGACCTCAAGTCGCTCGGCGACCGCATCGACAACGCCCAGACCGACGCCGCCCAGCACAAGCTCAGCACGACCAACCAGGTCCGCGACACCACGCGCAAGATCGCCAAGACCAACGAGAGGGTCACCGAGCTCGCGGAGAGCGTGCACCGGCTGGAGCGGTTGCTGGTGGCGCTCAACAGGAAGGTCCGGGCCGGCGAGACGCGGAAGGCCGACTTCGACACCTGGCCGGAGATCGGCAAACCGCTCATCGCCAGGATCCTCGCGGGCCAGGAAGCCTACGCGCGCAGGACGTTCACGCCGCAGGAGGCCAAGACCAGGCGCAGGGCCGTCGCCGAGTACGACCGGCAGGCGCACGAGGCGATCGACGCCGCCGAAGCGCTCACGACGTTGCCACCCAACGCGGAATCGTTGTGGCGCAAGAAGTACGAGCAGTGGCAGACGATCGTCGGCAAACAACGCCCGGAAGCACCGGACGACAACGAGCACGCCGGCGACGCCGCCGCCAAGACGGCGGGCAACGAGGCCGTCGCCCAGGCACGCGAGCTGATCCGCGCCCGCATCGAGGACGCGGTCGCGAACGACCTGCTGTTCCCGGCGTGGTTCGAGAACATGCTGGGGCCGGCCGCACCGCCCGGCAAGGCGGACGATTGGCTTTACACCGCAACGGATGTCGTGTTGTACCGGCTGCTGCACGACATCACGAGCCCGGCGAGCGCGCTGGGTACGGCACCCCAGGAACAAGGGCATCGCAGAACCCTCCACGACCGTCTGATCGTGGAGTGCGCGGACTACCGCAAGCCGTGAGATGCACCGGACAGGGCACTGTGTTTGATTGCCGCTCCTTCGGAGACGGCGGTGAGCTCGCCTTCGAGTCGGTCGTCCGGCCGAATCGCTCGCACCGAATTGGGCTTCGCCGGATTCGGCGCGAGCGGTTGACCGGACGACCGACGCGAACTCACTGCCCGAGCACTCACATCACGCCAGCTCGAGGCTGAACCGCTGCTGCTCGGCGTCCACCGCGAGCACCTTCACCTGCACCGACGAGCCGACCTCGGCCTGCCTGCCGTGCAGGAGCCCGTGTGCACCGGCGGGGTGCTCGATGAACGAACCGAACGGGACGGTCGAGACGACCTTCCCGGAAAAGACATCACCAACGTTGGGGAGCATTGCGCATCACCTCCTCTCCCGTGCGCGTATCCCGAAGAACGGATAGCGCGGGGGCAGGAGGGGCCCTGATCAAGTCAGGGCCGGGCAACCGTTCCGCTCACGGCACAAGGCCGACCCGGCAGTCATGACGCAAACCCTAGCCACCACAGGCCGTTGTCCGCAATGGAACTTAGACTCCCTCACATGCTGGAGACGTCCGCACGGCTGCTGAAGCTCCTCTCCCTCCTGCAGGTGCGGCGCGACTGGACGGGTCCCGAGCTCGCCGAACGGCTCAGCGTCGACGTCCGCACGATCCGCCGCGACGTCGACAAGCTCCGCAGCCTCGGCTACCCCGTCACGTCACTGCCCGGTGCGACCGGCGGCTACCAGCTCGGCGCCGGCGCGGAGCTCCCGCCGCTGCTGCTCGACGACGACGAAGCGGTCGCCGTGGCGGTAGGGCTGCGGACCGCCGCCAACGGCACGATCGCGGGCATCGAGGAGACGTCGGTCCGCGCGCTCACGAAGCTCGAACAGGTCCTGCCGTCCCGTCTACGCCGCCGGGTGCAGGCGCTGCAGGCCCACACGACTCCACTGACGGCCGCGGGACCCACGGTCGACCCGGAGACGCTCACGATCATCGCCGCCGCCTGTCGCGACCACCAGCAGCTGCGGTTCACCTACGCCCCAACGCAAGGCGAGCCCGCGAAACGGCTCGTCGAACCCCAAGGCCTCGTGCACACCGGGCGCCGGTGGTACCTCGTCGCCTGGGACCTGTCCAAACAAGACTGGCGGACGTTCCGCGTCGACCGCATCACCACCGAGCCCACGCTCGCCGCCCGCTGCACGCCCCGCCGGCCGCCGGCGGAGAGCCTCGGCGAGTTCGTGTCCCGGCAGGTCTCCTCGAACGTCTACACCTACCAGGCGGTGCTGACGATCCACGCCCCGCTCGAGACCGTCGCCGAACGCACCTCGCCGATGTCGGCGTCGCTGGAACCGATCGACGACAGCTCGTGCCGGATGATCACCGGCGCCGACACGCCCGACCGGATCCTGTGGCACCTGATGTTCCTCGGTTTCGAGTTCGACGTGCACGAGCCGCCCGAGCTCAGGGACTACGCGCGAACACTCATCAACAGGCTGCAGAACGCGATTGGAGTGCAACCGTGACAGTGGACTTCGCGACCGTCGCGGACCCGTTCCGCCGCGAGCTGCTCGCGCACTGCTACCGGATGCTCGGCTCAGTGCACGACGCCGAGGACCTGGTGCAGGAGACGTACCTGCGCGCGTGGAAGGCGTACGACCAGTTCGAGGGCCGCTCGTCGGTGCGAACGTGGCTGTACCGCATCGCGACGAACGTCTGCCTCACCGCGCTCGACAGCCGGACCCGCCGGCCGATGCCGTTCGGGCTGTCCACGAGCTCGGCGCAGGACGACCCGCTGACCCAGGACCACGAGATCCCGTGGCTGGAGCCGTTCCCGACCGACCCGGCCGCGATCGTCACCGAACGCGAGTCCACCCGGCTCGCGTTCGTCGCCGCCCTCCAGCACCTGCCGCCGCGGCAGCGCGCGGTGCTGATCCTGCGCGACGTGCTGCGGCTGACCGCCGCCGAGACCGCCGACCAGCTCGACATGACCGTCGCGGCCGTCAACAGCGCGCTGCAACGCGCGCACGCGCAGCTCAAGGACCTCACCGAGGACTCGGTCACCGAACCCGCGGACGCGAAGCAGCTGCTGGACCGGTGGATGACGGCGTTCGAGGCCAAGGACATCCCGGCGATCATCGGCATGTTCACCGAGGACGTCGTCTGGGAGATGCCGCCGTACCCGCAGTGGTACCGCGGTCCCGAGATGGTCGCGTGGCACCTCGCGAACCAGTGCCCGGCCGTCCCCCACGGCGCGCGGATGATCGAAGTGGAAGCGAACGGCCAGCCCGCCTACGGGCTGTACCTGAGAGATGCCGACGGTGTGTTCCGGCCGTTCAACCTCCAGGTGCTGGAAGTGCGGGACGACCGGATCACGCGCGTCTCGTCGTTCTTCGACCTCAGTCTGTTCCCGAAGTTCGGGCTGCCTTCGACCGCATGAACTCGGACCTGTCGAGCGGCCTGTTCACGACCCGCATGTCGCCGATCCAGCCGTGCAACGACTTCTCGACGACCTTGTTGTACGCGTAGGCGCCGACGAGCCACGGGTCGCCTGCGGTCGAGATGCCGCGCGCGGGCGTCGAAGGGTTGCGCAGCAAGGGAGATCCGTCGACGTACATCGTGGTGTGCACGCCGTCGTTGACCACCGCGACGTGCCACCACGTCTCGTAGTCCATCTCGTGGCCCCAGTTCGTGGACAGCCCCGGCAGGTTGCGCGGGAACACCGCCCACTGCAGGCTGCCGCCGCCGGCGAGGTTCAGCGTGGCGATCGGCTCGCTCGGGTCGTCCCCGGTCTTGCCGGCCGCCGAACCGGGCGCGAGCTTGGTGAACAGACCGCACCACGGGTGATTGAAGTCCTTGGGCAGCTTGAGGAACAGCTCGATCGTGTAACCGCGCTCGAACGTCTGCCGGTTCAGCGGCGCACCGTCCACAGTGGTCAGGTAGCCGCTCTTGCCGAAGAACAGCGACCGGTGCGACGGCGCGAACCGGTGATGGTCGTCCGACGCCGTCAGCGTGCCGGTCTGCGTGAGGTCGTTGCCGTTGCCGGACAGGTCCTTCAGCCCTTCGCCGAGCCGCCAGTACGCGACGGTGCCGTGCACCAGGACGTCGCGGGCGGGCTGTGCCGACGGCAGCACCGGCGGGTCGAACCGGGCGAACCGCTGCTCGAAGTCGATCGGCACGCTGAACCGGTCGACGGGCCCGGTCAGCTCGATCTCCTTGCGCTCCAGCGGGTTGAGCGTCCTCTTGCCCACCAGCCACGGCGACAGCGTGCGCACGTCGATGGTCTTGCGGTCGAGGTCGAAGTGGTAGAGCCGGATCATCGCGCCGCCACCGTAGTAGCGGTCCTGGTAGTTCGTGATGTGCACGTGCACGTCGTTGCCCGCGGCGTTGCGCAGCGTCGCCCGTGCCGGAGGCCAGAAGTGCCCGTTCAGCGCCAGGAAGATCTGGTCGTTGCCCTTGATCAGGTCGTCCCACAGCTTGTGCCCGTAGTCGGACATCGCCGCGACACCGTCGCCGCCGTCGTAGACCAGTTCGTGCGTGGTGAGGATGACCGGCAGCTTGGCGTGTTGCTTCAGCACCGAGCGCGCCCACTCGAAACCCTTGGCGGACATGCGCCAGTCCAGCGCCAGGACCAGCCACTCCTTGCCCGCGGCCCGGAACACGTGGAACGTGTTGTAGCCGTCGGCGCTCGACCCGCGGAACGTCGGCGAGTGCCGGAACCGCTGCGGCCCGAACCTGTCCAGGTAGGGCGTGCGGCCGCGCTGGTCGTCGGTGCGCGAGTCCGGCAGGTCGTGGTTGCCCGCGAGCACGCTGTACCCGACGCGGCGCCGGTCGAGCACCTCGAACCGTTCGCTGATGTCGTCGATCTCGCTCTGCCGCCCGTTCTCGACGAGGTCGCCGAGGTGGCTGACGAAGACGATGTTCTCCGACCTCTGGTGGTCGATCAGGTACTGCAGCGTGGCCTTCAACGGTGCCGGGTCGCCGCGGTCCAGGTCGAACATGTACTGCGTGTCCGGGATCACGGCGAGCGTGAACCGGCGCGCCTCGGGGTCCGGCCTGCCGCCCTGGACAACGATGTCAGCCGCCGCGGAACCAGGTGCGACCAGGGCGGCAGCGGTGGCACCGGTGCCGAGCAGGAAGGAGCGGCGGGACGCAGTCATGGCGCGGACTGTAGGTGGCCTGCACCAACGCCAGGCGAACGGAGAGAAAACCTCCGAGCACTGATCTGTAGCCTTGCTAACCATGTCCTGGGGATTGTTGGCGGTGGCGGGTGTCGTGGTCGCGTTGGGGGGACTGCTGCAGGGCCTGATCGGCTTCGGCCTGGCGCTGGTGGCCGTGCCGCTGCTGGCGCTGCTCGACCCGGCGCTCGTGCCGGTGCCCGTGCTGGTCGTCGCCAGTGCGCACGCGATGATGTCGCTGGTCAGGGAGTTCGGGCACGTCGACTGGCGCGGTGTGGGCTGGGCGATGCTGGGCCGCCTGCCGGGCACGGTCGTCGGCATCTGGATCGTGGACTCGCTCGACCCCAAGAGCTTCGGTGTCGTGGTCGGCGCCGCGGTGCTGGCGTGCGTGCTGCTGTCTGTCATCTCCTGGCGCCCGCAGCCCACGCCGCCATCGCTCGTGACGGCCGGTGTCGCGAGCGGCTCGTTCGGCACGGCGACGTCGATCGGCGGCCCGATGGTCGCGCTGCTCTACCAGAACCAGTCGGGCCCGCAGGTCAGGGCGACGCTGGCGGCGTTCTTCACGCTGGGCTCGGTGGTCTCGATCATCGGCCTGACCGCCACCGGTAACGTCACCGCGCACCAGCTGTGGGCGGGGCTCGCGCTGATCCCGTTCCTGGTGGCGGGTTTCCTGCTGTCCGGGCCGTTGCGCAAGAGGTTCGACGCTGGCGGCATCAGGACCCCCATGCTGGTCGTGGCGGGGGCGAGTGCCGTGGTGCTGATCGTGAGGAGCGCACTGCTGTGATCTGGCGGACGATCATCTTCGGGGCGGCGCTCGTCACTCTCTCCCTGATCAACGACCAGATGCACTGGCTGCCGCCGCTCACCTTCGCCGCGCTGGCGATCTCGGTGCTGCTGGTCGTCGTGGCACCGCGGCCGGCCTGGGTCGCGCTCCTGATCGCCGGGCTGGCCGCCCTCTCGGTGCGCTCGGTGTTCCTGATGGTCGACTTCACTCACCTCGACGCCGTCTGCCTCAACGGCAGCGCGATCTGCAGCGGCAGCCGGCCCGGCTGGTACGCCACCGAGGATCCGTTCTACTCCCCCGAGGTGACGCGGTTCTTCCTCGAACTGCCGATCGTTCCCGCCTGGCTGATCGTCGCCGGCGTGCTGGGCTGGGCGATCCGGTGCCTCAGCTGGCGCGTGGCTGTCGCAGGCGCCCTGTACGCCGTGGCTGGTGTGGCAGATGCCGTTCGAGGCTCCGATCGTGCTCTTCGCCGCCGCTGCCGCCGCGATCGGGCCGCGCAGGGACGCCCGCTACCTGACCGGCATCGGGATTCTCGCGCTCGTGTTGATCGACCAGCGGGGACCGTGGACGTTGCTGGTCACGATCATCGCGATCACCGTGACGCTCGGACTGGGAATCTGGGCCTGGGTCAAGAAGAACGGCGTCGACGGTGCCGTGGCCCTGGTGTCGCTGGCCTCGGCGGCGCTGACGCCGTTCCTCAGTGCGGGAGTGCTGCTGGTCGCGTCGGCGATCAAGCAACGCACGCTGGCCGTGGTCGCGGTCTGCGCACTCGGTGCGGTGGCCGTGGGTCAGACCCTCGTGCCCCGCGACGAGGCGCAGACGTTCGCCACGCTCAGGGCTGTGCCTGTGGACACCGGTTTCACCGAAGAGCAGAGCTCCCCGATCTGGCTGATCGCGGGCGGAGTGCTCCTGGCCGGCGCGGCGGTGGCGGCGCTGTACCGGCACCGCCACCGCCGCGAGCCCGATCAGGCGAACGGCTGAACGTTCGGCCGGAACACCGAGCCGTCAACCGGCGCGACGAGGTCCACCAGGTACGCGGCCACGGCCGCGTCGGTGGCTGCCGAGCGGCCCAGGATGCAGTGGCCGAACGAGTCGACGCTGATCAGCCGCGCGTTACCGAGCTGCTTGGCCATGCGCTGCGAGAACAGGTACTGCGTCGCCGGGTCGTAGTAGTTGCCCACCACGACGATCGGGTTCTTCGTGTGGCGGTTCCACGGGCCGATCCAGCGGTCCGGGTGGCGCGTCGGCCAGGTCGGGCACGTCATCAGGTCGGACGCGGCCTGGTAGCGGCCGAACGTGGGCGACTCCTTCTCCCACTTGTTCGCCGTCTGCTCCCAGAAGCGGTTCGTACGCGCGAACGGCTTGTCGGTGCAGTTGACCGCGTAGTAGGAGTCGTCGGCGGTGTACGGGGTGTCCGGCAGCGCGTCCACGTCCCAGCGACCGTTGTTGTTCGCCGGCTCGGGAACGTCCACAGCGGACTGAACGCTCAGCGCCGCGGCGGACGCCTCTGCCGGGTTGAGGGCCACGTGAACCTTCTGCAGCCACGGCACCAGAGTGTTGATCCGCGCCACCGAGTACAGGTCGCCCGCCACCCTGCCGGTGACGGTGGCCAGCGAGACCGGGGCGGGCTCGCCCGGCACCGCGACCGGGCCGTTCTTGCGCAGCGCGGCCTTCATGTTCTCGAACTTCTGGCGGGCGTTGCCGGCGAACGCGCACTTGGCCGCACCCACCGCGTCACAGCGCTTCAGCATCGCGTCGAGCGCGATCTCGAAGCCCTGCGCGCGCTGGCGGTCGTACTCGGTGCCGTTGGTCAGGCGCAGCCGCGGGTCGACGTTGCCGTCGATCACCATCGCCCGCGTGCGGTGCGGGAAGATGTTGGCGTACGTCGAGCCGAGCAGCGTGCCGTAGGAGAAGCCGACGAAGTTGAGCTGCTTGTCGCCGACGGCCTCGCGCAGGACGTCGAGGTCGCGCGCGACGGCCTCGGTCGACATGTGGTTGAGCAGCGGGCCGGCGTTGATCTTGCAGTAGTCCGTGTAGACCTTGGACTGCCGCAGCGAGCTCGCGATCTCCTCCTTGGTGATGGGCAGCTCGTACCAGCCCTGCGCCACCGCCTCCGCCTCTTCCTGCGTGCGGAAGCAGCGCAACGGGGCACTGCGGGCCACACCGCGCGGGTCGAAGCCGACGATGTCGAACCGGTCCAGCACCGCAGGCTGGAAGTAGTTCTTCGCGACGGCACCGCGGACGTAGCCGGAACCGCCGGGACCTCCGGGGTTGAGGAAGATCGTGCCGATCTTGCGCGCCGGGTCGTTGGCGGGCCGCTTCATCATGGCGATGCCGGTCTTCTCACCTCGCGGGCGCGAGTGGTCGACGGGCACCTCCTGGACGGCGCAGCTGAGCCGCGCCTTCTCCTCGGGGGTCACGCTGGCCGGGAGGTTGGCGAGTTCGCCTGCCGCGCACTGCCCCCAGGCAGCGGGTCTGACGGCGGAGGTCTCGGTCTGGGCACTCGCCGTGCCCAGACCGGAAACGATGGTGCCCAGCACGAGCGCGCTGGCAAGCGCGGCACGCACGGCACGCACAGATGCAGGTGATGACGTCACGGAAGCACCCCATCACCCACGGTGCGCCGTTTGTACCCGCCTATCGGAGGGTTGTGTCCCCAGTGCCCTGACCGCCAGCTTCACCGCGTTTTCCGGCGCCCGACAGGGCACCTCGTGCACCCGTCTGACCGGCGAAAAACGGGGCAAAGGCTGGCGGTCAGGGCACTAGACAGCCCGGGCCAGCGACACCGCGAACCTGCCTTCTGTGTCGGTCCACCAGCGGTGCAAGGAAAATCCGCCGTCTTCCAGCTCCCGCCGCACGCCTCCCTCGCGGAACTTCGCCGACACCTCGGTCCGCAGTTCCTCACCCGCGCGGAATTCCACGGTCAGGCCGAGGTCGGCGAGCGTCACCCGCATGTCCCGCTTGGCGCGCAACCGCATCTCGATCCATTCCCGCTCGGCGTTCCACAACGCCACGTGCTCGAACGACTCGACGTCGAAGTCGCCGCCGACCTCGCGGTTGAGCACGTTCAACACGTTGCGGTTGAACTCCGCAGTGACACCCTGCGCGTCGTCGTACGCGCGCACCAGCGTCTGCTCGTCCTTCACCAGGTCCGTGCCGAGCAGCAGCCACTCCCCCGGCTGCACCACGTCGCGGACGGTGCGGAAGAACTTCTCCCGCTCCTCCGGGATCAGGTTGCCGATCGTGCCGCCCAGGAACGCCACCAGGCGCGGTGACTCACCCGGCAGCAGCGACAGGTGCTGCGTGAAGTCGCCGACCACACCGTGCACGCGCAGCCCCGGATAGTCCGCCATGATCGCGTGCGCCGCGTCCGTCAACGCCGACACCGACACGTCCTGAGGCACGAACTCCTGCAACGTCCCGTGTTCGCGAAGGGCGCTGAGCAGCAGCCGCGTCTTCTCCGACGACCCGGACCCCAGCTCCACCAGCGAATGCGCCCCGGTCGTCGCCGCGATCTCGCTCGCGCGGTCGCCGAGCACCTCGCGTTCGGCGCGCGTCGGGTAGTACTCGGGCAGTCGCGTGATGTCCTCGAACAACGCGCTGCCCACCGCGTCGTAGAACCACTTCGGCGACACCCACTTCGGGCTTGCCGTCAGCCCGGCGCGCACGTCGGCACGTAGCGCGTGTGCGGCGTCCTCCGGCGTGAGATGAACGTCCAGCACCGGCTCGGTCATATCGGTCGAACCTCCACAGTGGATGGAACGGCGGTGACCACGTGCCGGTCGGGGATCTCCCGCCAGTCCGGGTCGTCGTCAAGCGGTTCGGACGCGAGCGTCACGCTCTGTCCTTTGGCGAGTACCCACAGGGCGTGTGTCCAAGTTGTCCCCACGAGCACTTCTCCGTTGGTCAGCAGGAAGTTCAGGCGCGACTTCGGCGCCGCCTCCGTCACTTCCCGCACCAGTTCAACAAGCGTTTGCGCCGGGTTCTTCCCCGTTTCCAGCCGGCGTCTGAGCACCGTCCACAACAGCGCGGAGTCGGTCGGCGCGTCCATCGTGAGCACATCGGTCACGTCCAGCGTCTTCGCCAGCCCGGCCACGGTGTGCGGCCAGCCGTCGACGCGTCCGTTGTGGCTGAACAACCAGGTGCCGTCGGTGAACGGCGCGCACGCCGCGTCGGCGACGGGCATCCCGGTGGTCGCCGAGCGGACCGCGGCCAGGAAGGCCGTCGACTCCGCGGACGCCAGCTGCCGCAGGTTCGGGTCGCTCCACAACGTGCCCGCGCGCCGGTACCGGACCGGACCGGGGAACCAGCCGACGCCGTAGCCGTCGACGTTCACGGTTCCCCCGGCCCGCATGTCCTTCGGCGCGTACGACTGGCGCTCCAGCGAGTGCGGCGCGTCGTAGACCAGGCCCGCCACAGGCACGGCGGGGCCCAGGTAAGCCAGATGGCGGCACATCGCCTAGGCGTCCCTGGCGCAGCGGAAGCCGGCGAAGATCTGCCTTCTGATCGGGTAGTCCCAGTTGCGGAACGTCGCCCGGATCGCGGACTTGTCGGTGCCGAACGAGCCACCGCGCAGCACCTTGTAGTCCGGCCCGAAAAAGACCTCCGAGTACTCGCGGTACGGGAAGGCCTCGAAGCCCGGATAGCCGTGGAAGTCCGATGAGGTCCACTCCCAGACGTCACCGATCAGCTGGTGCACACCGCTCGCGGACACCCCCGCCGGGTAGGCCCCGACCGGTGCCGGCCGCAGGTGGCGCTGGCCGAGGTTCGCGTGGAGCTCCGTCGGTTCCCCGTCGCCCCAGGGGTAACGGCGGGTTCGCCCGGTTTCAGGATCGAAGCGGGCGGCCTTCTCCCACTCCGGCTCGGTCGGAAGTCGCTTGCCCACCCACGTCGCGTACGCCTGCGCCTCGTGGAAGCACACGTGCACAACGGGTTCGTCCGGCACGATCGGCTCGGTCACGCCGAACGCGGTGCGGGTGAACGAGTTCCCCTCGCGCTGCCAGAAGCGCGGAGCGACCAGCTTGGCCGTCGTCCGGTGCTCCCAGCCCGCCTCCGTCCACAGACGACGGTCGTCGTAGCCGCCGGCCAGCACGAACTCGGCGAACTCGGCGTTCGTGACCGGTGTGGTGTCGATGAAGAACGCGTCGACGTGGACGGTGTGCGCGGGACGTTCGTTGTCCAACGCCCACGGTTCGTCCGACGTGCCCATTTCGAACGGTCCGCCCGGAATGAACGCTTCCGTTGCGGGAACGAGCTTTCCGCGCGGCGGCGCGGGTGCGTGCAGCACCGGTTCACCGGTGCGCAGCTGGTGCGTGGCGAGCATCGTCTCGTCGTGCTGCTGCTCGTGCTGCACGATCATGCCGAACGCGAACCCGTTCTCGACGAGCCTGCGGCCCTGCAGCGGCACCTTCTCCAGCACGTCGAACACCTTGCCGCGCACGTCCCCGACGTACTGGCGGGCTTCCTTCGGGTTGAGCAGCGGCAGCTCGGGCCTGACGCTGCGCCCGTACTTGAACGCGTCGTAGTACTCGTCGATGTCACTGCGGACCGGTTCGCGACCGCCGACGTCGCGAACGAGCCAGAGCTCCTCCTGGTTGCCGATGTGCGCCAGGTCCCAGACCAGCGGCGACATCAGCTTGGAGTGCTGCCGGACGAGATCGTGCTCGTCGACGGCGTCGGTCAATGCGGTGGAACGCGCGCGCGAACGCAACAGTTCCTCCGCCACGTGCTCGCGGAGTTCTTCTGTCACAGCTTCCCCTCAAGCTCCCGGCTGATCGTGCTGATCTGGTCGTGTGGGAGACCGGTGCGGCACAACGCCTCAACACCAAGGGCCACAACGTCTTCGGCAGCCCTGGCGATGCGTTCGTCCGCCATCCCGTGCCGTGCGGCGACGAGCCACCGCCCGGCCGCCCGTTCCGTCGCCGCCAGCACACCGTCCACAACGGACGGGTCGCTGAACAGCGCGACGAGCAGCGCACTCGGCGCGATCCACCCGCCAGGCGCGGGCGTGTCGAGGTATCTGATCTCGATGTACCCGCGCGGCCGCACCGGCGGGAACATCGTCGTCATGTGGTAGTCGAGGTCGTCACTGGTGGGGCTGCGGTCGAGCGCCCCGTCGATCCACTCCGCGAACGTCAGTCTTCGCGGCGGAATCCAGCTGGGACTCGGCCCGCGCACGACGATCACCGGTGTGTCGACGACTCTCTTCGCATAAGCCTGTGCCGGATCGGCGCACACAGCGCTGGGCCTGGTGCGCACGGGATCCGTGCCGTAGAGCGTCCGCATGCGAGCCGACGCCCAGTCCTGGTGCCTGCCACCGATACCCGGCGAGTTCGCGAACAACGCGTTCAGCACCGGCCCGAGCTGGTGCACGGCGGCCCACCGGTCTCTGAGGTGCTTCTCCTCGCCGAAGTCGAGGCACACCTGCAGACCGGCGGTGCTGCACATCATCGCGATGCCGTCGGCACCGACGTGGCCAAACGCGTGCTCCATCGCCGCGTATCTGGGCACCTGCAACATGCGCGTGGGCCCGCGGTGCTGGTCGGCGCCACGATCGCCGAGCACGAGACCTTGGTCCGCCAGCATGGCGGTGAGGTGGGAGATGTCCTGAGCGACCGTTCGGAAGAGGTCCGGGAGGCTGGTGCAGGGAGGTGTCGAGATCTCGACCTGCCCGCCCGGCTCGACGGTCAGCGGGGTGCCGCTCGGTAGCGGCCTCTGGGGGCTGTCTGGAACGAGGGTGGGTGGCGCGTGGTCTCCGAGAGCCGCGGCCAACCGGTGTGGATCTAGGGTCTGACCTGGGTCTTCCGCGTGGTGCACCGTCCATTCGAGCTCCACGCCGAACAGCCGCGGAGGTCCGTGCTTGAAACAGACCGAGGCGACGTAAGCCTCGGCCTCGGCGCGGTCGGTGAACGTCACCGGCGCCGGTTGGTCACGCAACGCAGTCACGCTGCCACACTCCCCGTGATCGTCTGGCGCACTCGACGCTACACGCGGGGTCTGACAGTTGCACGGCCGAAATCCTTACAGATCAAGGAGTGCCCGTGCGCACGTGTGCGCACGGGCACGTTCCTCAGATCACGTACGAGCGTTCGAACGTCCGCGCAGCACGGTGTTGGCCGTGGACGCGTTCTTGATGGCCGTTTCGATCTGCGCCATCGTCGACGACGAGGTGATCCCCGGCACCGTGGCGGTGTTCAACGCGTACAACGTGAACGTGTACGGGTTGGTGGACCCACCGGGGCACGGCCCGAAGAACTTCTGCGAGTTCGCACCCGACCCCATCGCCTTCTGCTTGGCCGGCCCCTGACCGGGCACGTTGAACCCGGCACCCAGGTTCTCCGGCAGCGAGCGGGCAGTCGCCGGAATGTCCCAGATCGCCCAGTGCAGCTTGTTGCCGTTGTTCACGCGGTCGGCGAAGACGATGGCGTAGGCCTGGGCCCCGGAGGACTCGCCCCACGCGAACGGCGGCGACGGGTCCTGGCCCGCCACTCCGTCGCCGGCGCAGGTGTACTTGGCCGGGA
Source organism: Lentzea roselyniae (assembly GCF_039537795.1). Lineage (NCBI taxonomy): Bacteria > Bacillati > Actinomycetota > Actinomycetes > Pseudonocardiales > Pseudonocardiaceae > Lentzea > Lentzea roselyniae. Next base: position 113,897 of record NZ_BAABBE010000015.1, on the reverse strand, counting down.
TCATCGCGTCGTCGGCGAAGGCCGAGGACGTCAGCTTGAAGCCGCCGCCGCCACCGCCCTCGTAGACGATGTCGATGTGCATGATCCGGTCGTTGCCGGGCGAGCCGTCCTTGTCGGTCGACGTGGTCAGCCAGATGTCGCCTTCCTTGTCGACCTCGACCGTGCGCAGGCGGCCGTAGGTGCCCTGGAAGTAGGTCTGCTGCTCTACGAGGTTGCCGTTGGCGTCGATGCGCATGCGGTAGATGCGCTGGCCGACGGTCGTGGCGACGAAGACGTAGTCGTTGATGATCGTCAGGCCCGACGGTGAGGCCTGCGAGGTCGACCAGGTCTTCTTCGGCGGGATGGTGCCGGAGCAGTCGCCGATGGTGCCCTCACAGCGGTCCCAGCCGTAGTTGCCGCCCTTGGTGATCAGGTTGACCTCGTCCTGCTGCGAGTTGCCGAACTCCGAGGCCCACAGGCGGCCCTTCGAGTCGAAGTCGAGGCCCTGGACGTTGCGGTGGCCGTAGCTCCAGATCGCCTTGCCCGGGAACGGGTTGTCCGACGGGATGGAGCCGTCGGGGTTGACCCGGAGGATCTTGCCGGCGTTGTTGTTCAGGTTCTGCGCGTTGGAGCCGTTCTGCGCGTCACCGGTCGAGATGAACAGGTGCCGGCCGTCGGGGCTGAAGCGCAGGCGGCCGCCGTTGTGGAACCGGCTCTTCGGCACGCCGTCGAGCAACGTCGTCCAGTTGGACAGCTGCGCGCCGTCGAACTGCGCCCTGACCAGGCGGTTTCCGCCGCTGTAGGTGTGGTAGACGTAGATGAACCGGTCGGAGGCCCAGTTCGGCGAGACCTCGATGCCGAGCGCGCCGCCCTCACCGCCGGTACCCATGGCGCCGGGGATCTTGCCGATGACGGTCTTCGAGCCGGCCTCGGTCACGCGCAGGATGTTGAACGACTCCCGCTCGGTGACGAGCGCCGAGCCGTCGGGCAGGAACGCGAGGCCCCACGCGACGTCGACGCCGCCGGCGATCTGCTTGACGGTGCCGGGGTTCGGCACGCCCTGCGGGCCGCCCGAGTTCGGCGTCACGGTGATCTCGTTGGAGAAGCCGGAGAGGTTGTTCTTCGCGTCCTTCGCGCGGACCTTGACCTTGTACGCCTGTCCCTTGGTCAGGCCGGCGATGGTCGCCGTCGTCGCGGAGCCGTCCGCGGTCTGCTTCAGCACGCCGTCGACGTGGATCTCGTAGCCCGTCACGCCCACGTTGTCGGTCGAGGCGTTCCACTCGATCGACGCGCTGGTCTCGGTCACGCCGGTGCCGCGCAGGTTGCCGGGCGTCGTCGGGGGCTGGGTGTCCGCGGGCGCCGGTTGGGTGCGGCCGGGCACGTTGTTCGAGGCCTGCGAGACGTTGCCCGCGCGGTCCTTCGCGAACACGGTCCAGTCGTAGGTGGTGTCGGGCTGCAGGCCGGTCGCGGTGGCCTCCAGCACGTTGCCGACGCTCGTGACGAGCTGGCCGTGCTGGTAGACGTCGTAGCCCACGACGCCGACGTTGTCCGTGGCCGCTTCCCACTTCAGCGTCACGGAGTCGTGCGTGGAGGACACGAACTGCAGGTTCTTCGGCGGCGTCGGCGCCTCGGTGTCCGGCGGGCCGACGAGCACCGCGGTCAGCTTGTCCGCGTTCGGGCCGCCGTTCGCGGTCGTCGCGGTCGCGCGGATCTTGTTCGGACCGGCCTTCAGCGTCGCCTTCGCGGTGCGCGTCTGCCACGTCGTCCACGCGCCGGTGCCGGGGAACGACACGGTCTGCGCTGAGCCGCCGTCGACGGTCACCGAGACCGGCCGGTCGGTCGTCGTTCCGTTGGCGTAGCGGAACGTGAGGTCGTGTTCACCACCCTGGTCCGCGGTGATCGTGTACTCGACGTACGAGCCGGCCACGTTGTTGTAGTTGACGAAACCGGTACCGGAGAACCCGGCGTGGTTCGACTCCACCACGCCCTGGGAGATGCTCGCGTTCTCCGCTTCCTGCTCGAGAGCGGGAACCGCGCCGGTCTCCTCGATCTCGACGTAGTCGAGGTTCGGACCGCCGGTGCCACCCGTGGCGGTCAGCCGGATCGTGTTCACGCCCGCGTTGAGCTGGACCGTGTTCGTGACCGAGGTCCACGTCGTCCACGCGCCCGTGCCCGCGAACGCGCGCTCGTCGACGGCCAGGCCACCGTTGACGTTCACGTCGACCGGCCGGTTGTCCGTGGTTCCGTTGGCGTACCGGAAGGTCAGCTTCGCCTCGCCGGCCTTCGACGCGGTGACGCTGAACTCCACGGAGCTCCCGGCCACGTTGTCGAAGTTGACGAAACCGGTACCGGAGAACCCGGCGTGGTTCGACTCCACCACGCCCTGGGAGATCGTCGCGCTCTCCGCTTCGTACCTGACCGGCGCCGCGAAAGCGGCCTCAGGTACCGACATCACTGCGATGGCCGTCGCGAACGCGACGCCCATCGTGCCGACCGCGCGTAACGCCCGGCCTCTGCTCGGTGCCACTGTTGTGCCTCCCACGAGACGGGTAGGGGGATCACTCAGAGCGGCGGCGGATTCAGTTATTGGATAGAAACTTTCCTATCTGTCGCGCAGATCACACCACCGCATGACAACCGCTGTCAACCCCATGCCGAAGTGCGGGAAAGCGCTTACCAAAAGCCGTGAAACAGTCCGTTACAGGTCCCGGTTCTGCGCGAGCGCGGCGATGAGATCCGAGACCGAGCGGCTCACCAGCAGATCGACCACGTGGACGCCGGTGGACTCACGCCGCTGCCACCCGAGGCGCTCCGCGAGCGCCGACAGCTTGATGATCTCCTGCGTCTCCATGGCGGTGCAGAATATTGGTAGCGGCGGCCCTGGTCGCGCAAGCCCGGCCGATGATCCACACGAAAGGGATCATCAACGGTGACCGCCCAAAAGATCACACTCTTGGACGTGTCCAATCCGTACGTACGGATTGGATTTCCCGCCCCGGCCCTGCGACCATCTACCGGTGCCCAGGGTGAGCCAGGACCACCTCGACGCCCGCCGCCGTCAGATCCTCGACGGCGCGCGTGCGTGCTTCGCGCGCCACGGCTACGAGGGTGCCACGGTACGCCGCCTGGAAGAGGCGACGGGACTGTCCCGCGGTGCGATCTTCCACCACTTCCGCGACAAGGAGTCGCTCTTCCTCGCGCTCGCCGAGGACGACGCCCTCAGGATGGCGGACGTCGTGGCCGAGCAGGGCCTCGTCCAGGTCATGCGCGATCTGCTGGACGAACCGGAGAAACGGGACGAAGAGCACGCCGCGGACTGGCTCGGCACCCGGCTGGAGGTCTCGCGCAGGCTCCGCACCGACCCCGACTTCCGGGCCAGGTGGGCCGAGCGGAGTGAACAGCTCACCGCCGCCACCCGGCAGCGCCTCATCCGTCAGCGCGAGGCCGGCAACCTGCGCGACGACGTCGACGTGACCGTCCTGACGAGCTTCCTGGAACTGGTCTTGGAAGGCCTGGTCTCGCACCTCGCGATGGGCCTTCCCGCGGACGACATGGAGCCCGTGCTCGATCTCGTCGAAGAAACCGTGCGGCGACACCGCCGGAACTCTTGAAGCTTCTTCACGTACCCCGCACTGTGGACGCATGTCCACGCTGAAGACCGCCGCCCAGTTCTTCGCGCTCCGCTCTCTCGTCCGCGGGTACGCGCTGATTGGTGACCCGTACGCAGCCGTCATCGCCTCGCCGCCGGACCGCGACCCGTACGCCATGTACGAGAAAGTGCGCGCGAAGGGCGACATGGTCCGCAGCAGGATGGGCGCCTACGTGAGCCCGTCGCGCGAGATCTGCGACTCGGTCCTGCGGGACAACAGATTCATCACCGCGACCTTCGACGAGGCGTCGATGGTGCCGATCACGCTGGTCAAGAACGGCGAGAAGATCGTCAACCCGGTGCAGGACTCGTTCCTGATGATGAACCCGCCCAACCACACCCGGTTGCGCAAGCTCGTCCAGCCGTTCTTCACGCCACGCGCGCTGAAGGACCGCACCGCGTCCATCCAGAAGATCGTCACCGACTACCTGGACAGGCTCGACGACCGGTTCGACGTCGTCACGGAGTTCGCCGCGCAGGTGCCGATCCAGGTCATCGCAGATCTGCTGGGCGTGCCCGACGACGACAAGGAAACCTTTGCCCGTTGGGGCAGTTCACTCGCCGAGACGCTCGACGGCGTGTGGTCCTACAAGCAGCTGAAGAGCTTGCACGCCACCATCATCGAGTACAACGACTTCATCGACGGGCTGATGGACGAACGCCGCCGCAACCCCAAGGACGACATCGTCAGCCACCTGGTCACGCAGCACGCGGACCTCAGCCGCGAGGATCTCGTTGCCACCACCGGGTTGTTGCTGTTCGCCGGGTTCGAGACGACGGTCAACCTCATCGGCAACGGCGTGCTGAAAGCCTTCGAGAACCCGCACACCGTCGCCCCGCTCGCGCAAAGCCCCGAACATGCCGAGGGATTCGTCGAAGAGGTGCTGCGGCTCGACCCGCCGGTGCAGTACACGATCCGGTGGCCGAAGGAACGCCTGGAGCTGGCCGGTGTCACGCTGCCGAAGGGCATGCCGGTGCTGCTGATGCTGGCGGCGGCGAACCGGGACCCGCGGGTTTTCGCCGACCCGCTGAAGTTCGACCCGACGCGGTCCAACGCGCGTGAGCACCTGTCGTTCTCCGCGGGCATCCACTACTGCATCGGCGCGGGGCTCAGCCGCATCGAGGGCGCGATCGCGTTGCACGAGCTGTTCAAGCGGTTCCCGGACCTCGCGCCGGACGGTCCGGTGGCGCGCAGGAAGTCGAAGCTGATCCGCGGCGCGTTGCGACTTCCAGTGCGGGCGAACGAAACCAAACGGTCACTGGCCGTGAAGAACAGCTGACTTGGGGCGAAATCCGTCGCAGCACGTGCTCGACTTCACCCGGCTGGAGCAATGTTCGTGCCCCAATGACACATCTCCGTAGTGCATCCTTGAAGGCGAGAGGGAGACCCGCCGCACCGCCGCCGCGACGGGCCTCCCTCTCGCCTCGTCAAGGGACTACTCGACGCCGGACATCAACTTCCGGATGACCGGGGCCGCCGCCGCGAGCGCGATGCCGAGCACGATCGCCGCGCCGCCCAGCGTCATGAAGTACGCCGACGGGCTGCTGGTGTAGAACTTCACGAGCTGCGCGGCGATGCCGGAACCCGCTGCGCTGGCGAGGAACCACAGGCCCATCGTCTGCGAGGCGAACGCGCGCGGCGCGAGCTTCGTCGTCACCGAGAGGCCGACCGGCGAGAGCATGAGCTCACCGGCGGTCATGATCAGGAACATCACCACGAGCCAGAGCGGCGTCACCTTGCCGTCGGCCGCCGAGTTGCTCGCGAAGTACATGAGCACGAACGACAAACCGACCAGCACGAGCGCGCCGGCGAACTTGCGCGGGGTGCTGGGCGCGCGGTCGGCGAGCTTCACCCACAGCAGCGCGAACACCGGCGCCAGCACGATGATCATGATCGGGTTGATCGACTGGAACCAGGCGACCGGGAACTCCCAGCCGAACACGTGGTTGTCCACGTGCGAGTCTGCGAACTCCGCGATGACCGACGCGCTCTGCTCGAAGATCAGCCAGAACATCGCCGCCGCGATGAACAGCGGGATGTAGGCGATGACGCGCGGGCGTTCCTCGGCGGTCGTCTTCCTGCTGCGGATCATGATCGTGAAGTAGGTGACCGGCAGGAGCACCGACAGGATCGAGATGACAGCGATGACACCGTCGACGTCCCACAGCTGGTACGCGACGAACCCGGCGGCGACGAGCGCGACGGCGATGGCCGCGATGAGGCCGTAGACGCGGCCCTTCTCCTGCTGCGGGAGCGGGTTCGGCGGCACGGCGGCCGAGCCGCGCAGGTGCTTGCGGCCGAGCTGGTACTGGATCAGGCCGAGCGCCATGCCGACCGCGGCGGCGGCGAAACCGACGTGGTAGTTGATGCCGTCCGCGAGTGCGCCGGTGATCAGCGGCGACACGAAGCCACCGATGTTGATCGCCATGTAGAAGACGGTGAAGCCCGCGTCACGACGGGTGTCGTGCTGCTCGTAGAGGCCGCCGACGACCGTGGAGATGTTCGGCTTGAGCAGGCCCGTGCCGAGAACGATGAGGACGAGGCCCAGGTAGACACCTGCAAGCCCGATCGGCAGTGCCAGCGCGAGGTGGCCGCACATGATCAGCAGGCCGCCGTAGAACGTGGCCCGCTGGCCACCGAACACGCGGTCCGCGAGCCAGCCGCCCGCGACGCCGGACATGTACACCGACGAGCCGTAGATGGCGACCACCGACAGGGCGAGCGCCTTGTCGACGCCCATGCCGCCCTCGGCCACGGCCGTCCACAGGTAGAGGCCGAGGATGGCCTTCATCCCGTAGAACGAGAACCGTTCCCACAGTTCGGTGAAGAAGAGCGTGGACAGGCCTCGGGGGTGCCCGAAGAATCCTTTGTCCTGCTCGGAGATGCTGGCGCTAGGGGCGCTCACGTCATCGTCCTCTCGTGTCAACGATGTCACGGCGGATTCGACGCACATTACGCCGAACGCCCGTACGGTTGCAGTCGGGGTTGCGTCTGAGTGGCCCAACTCTCACGCCGGGGTGCGCACTTGGGCAGGATTTGATGCACTGCTCAGGTGGACTTGATCCAGGCGCACGGACTAGCGATGACGGAGTTCGACAAGCGGGTGCGGGAGATCGCACCGGATCAGTGGGCGCTCGGGACGCCTTGCCGGGAGTGGTCGGTCAGAGACCTGGTCGGTCATCTCGTCTACGAACAGCTCTGGGCCCCGGAGCTGCTCGCCGGGTGCACCGTCAGCCAGGTCGGCGACCGGTTCGACCACGACAACCTGGGCGATGATCCGCTGGTGTCCTGGGTGGTCGCGGCCGCGGCGGCGCGCGAGGCGTGGCTGGAGCCGTCCGCGTTGTCGAAGCAGGTGCACGTGTCGTCCGGCGTGATCGGCGCCGAGGAGTACTGCTGGCAGATGACCACGGACCTCGCCGTGCACGCGTGGGACCTGGCGCGCTCGATCGGCGCCGACGAGCAGATCGACGCGGACCTGGCCTCGACGGTGCTGAAGTACGTGGAGCAGAGCGTCGACGAGTGGAGCGCGAGCCCGATGTTCGACTCGCCGGTACCGGTGGCGCCGGACGCGGACGACCAGACACGACTGATAGGCCTTCTCGGTCGCAAGCCGTAGGCCGGGTACTTGAAGCGCCCCGCTTCGCATCCCCCTCTGCCTCCTGCGAGGCGGGGCGCTCCTCCCCCGGTCGCGGCGTCCCCAGATCCCCCCGGACTGGCTGGCCGCACCGCATTTCTACCGGTTGGCCGTTGTCCGGTGTCGAGGCGCGTTGAGCGGACAACGAGGTTCGGACAACGATTCGGTCTCCGCACAGCGCCGGCCCCGGCGCCGGATGCGCCGGGGCCGACGAGTGCCGGACGGATCAGCCGACGTGTGATCTACGTCCGCACCGGTGAGTGGTCGTGGGTGGACCGCTTCAGAAGCCTGCCAGGGTCTCGTGGCCAGCCGCTGAACGCCGGATGACCGTCTTCTCCAGCGTGACCCGGATCCCGAAGTCGTCCTGGCGTTCGTCCACCCTGACGAACCCCTCGCTCTCGTACAGGCCCAGGCTTCCCGCGCTCTCGCCGCCGGTGAACAGCCACACCACCCGCACGTCCGCGGGCGCGGCCTCCGTGATCTCTCTGAGCAGGCGCCGCCCGATGCCGCGGCCGCCCATGTCCGGCGCGACCGACAACCGCGCGACCTCCATGCGCTCACCGCCCACGTTGCCGCGGACAGAACCCACGAGCCGATGCCCGTCCCACGCCCCGATGGCCGGCATACCGGACTCGATGTGCCGCTTGATCTCGTCGAGTGTCTCGATCAGCGGCGGGAGCTCCCACATGGCATAGCGCCTGGCCTCGCTCACGTACGCGGCCTTCTGCACCGTGAGCAGTTCACCGGCGTGTGCGGGCCTCAATGGTCCGAGATGGATGTTCACGGCCCGGTGACCCCCGGTGTCCAGCTCTCCGGCACACCGCTTTCCGTGAGGATCAGCTGGTGGTCGTGGAACCCCTCCGGCGCGTCGGGCTGCCACGGCCAGTGCCCCTGCGGCGTCGGCACGATGATCTGCACGGCGGCGAAGTCCGACCCGTCGTAGAGCAGGTACGCGCTGCCGAAGAACTCCGGGTAGTAGCCCTTGTAGACGCGCTCGAACGTGACGGGCACGCCCTCGAAGAAGTCGTGGTACAGCTGGCCGGGCACGAACCGCTCGCCGCTGCTCGCCCGCCGCACGTACAGGTTGATCAGGTTCTCGCCCATGCCCTGCGGCAGCCCGATCACGACGGCCTCCGCGACGCCGAACCGCCGCCACGCCCCCACCGAGAACACGTAGCCCGCGCCCTCGGCGTCCGGGTTCACGACGATGTTGGTGTGGCCGTGCCGGTCGGCGGCGGAGAGCAGCCGGGCCCGCAGTTCGATGTCTTCGTCGGAGAGCACGGCATCCACCCTACGGCACCGTTTCTGTGCCTTAGGCCTGCTTAGAGCTGCTCCAAGACTCCCACCTTCAGGCAGATTTGGCCGGAAACGATGGAGTCCATCCGGCTTCGGCTCCTAGCGTTCCTCCATGCCCAAGAGGTCATCCAGCGTGGTGGGCCGAGAGTTCGGCAACGGAGTCCGCAAGATCATCGAACGAACCGGCTTGACCCAGCGCAGAATCGCCGAGCTGCTCGGCTGGCAGGAGGCCAAGATCTCCGATCTGCTGGCGGGCAAGGGCGGCGTCAGCGAGATGGAGGTCCGGGAACTGCTGGCGTTCTGCCAAGCCACGGTCGAGGAACGCAGCCACCTGATCGCACTGTTCCTGGAGTCCGGGGAGAAGGGCTGGCTCCAGTTCCCGGAAGATGGTGTGCCGGACCAGGTCCACACGTTGATCGACCTTGAGAAGTCGGCCAACGAGATCACCGTGTGGTCGCTGACGCTCGTGTCCGGAGTGCTTCAGATACCGGAGTACGCCTACGTGGTCACCGAGGCCTCACCGGTGATCGAAGCAGCGGACGTGCCGACGGTCGCGGCCGCGAGGACCGCCCGCGCGAAGCTGCTGGACGGGAGCCGGAAGTTCGTCTTCTACATCCACGAGTTCGCCCTGCGGTTCCAGGTGGGAGGCGTGGAGATCTGGCGAGAGCAACTGGCCCACCTGTTGCGCGTCTCGGTGCGGTCGTACGTCAGCATCCGTGTCATTCCGGCATCGGCAGGCATCCACGCGGGTACGACCGGCGGCTTCTACCTGATGAGGTTCCCGAAGTTCCCGCCCGTCGTCTTCCTGGACAGCCTGAACTGCTGCCTCTTCTTCGATGACGCCGACACCGTCAAGGTGTACGAGACCACCCTCGAGCGGCTGGCTGCCGTTGCTTTGGATGAGGAAGAATCGAGGGCGGTGATCGACAGCATCTTGGAGGGCTTCTGATGACCGTCTGGCGCAAGAGCAGCTACAGCGGCAGCAGCGGTGACTGCGTCGAGATCGGTCACGGCGTCGGCGTCCGGGACAGCAAGGCGCCGGCGACGCACCTGTCCGTGAGCGCGGAGGCGTGGTCGGCGTTCCTGAGCACCATCAAAAAGACAGCCCCGCACCCATGATCGGGTACGGGGCCGTCGTACAGCTCGCGGTCAGCCGACCTCGGCCATGACCTCGTCCGACACGTCGAAGTTCGCGAAGACGTTCTGCACGTCGTCGCAGTCCTCCAGCGCGTCGATCAGCTTGAAGATCTTCTTCGCGCCCTCGGCCTCCAGCTGCACGGAGACCGACGGCAGGAAGCTCGACTCGGCCGACTCGTAGTCGATGCCGGCGTCCTGCAGCGCCTTGCGGACCGGAATCAGGTCACCGGCCTCGGACACGACCTCGAAGGCCTCGCCCAGGTCGTTGACCTCTTCGGCACCCGCTTCCAGCACGGCCATCATCACGTCGTCCTCGGTCGTGCCCGCCTTCGGCACGATCACGACGCCCTTGCGGCTGAACATGTACGACACCGAGCCGGGGTCGGCCATCGAACCGCCGTTGCGCGTCATCGCCGTGCGGACCTCGGTGGCGGCGCGGTTCCGGTTGTCCGTGAGGCACTCGATGAGCACCGCGACACCGTTGGGGCCGTAGCCCTCGTACATGATCGTCTGCCAGTCGGCGCCGCCGGCTTCCTCGCCGCCGCCGCGCTTGCGGGCGCGCTCGATGTTGTCGAGCGGCACCGAGTTCTTGCGGGCCTTCTGGATCGCGTCGTAGAGCGTCGGGTTGCCGTCCGGGTCGCCGCCGCCGGTGCGGGCGGCCACCTCGATGTTCTTGATCAGCCGCGCGAAGAGCTTGCCGCGCTTGGCGTCAATGGCGGCCTTCTTGTGCTTGGTGGTCGCCCACTTTGAGTGGCCGCTCATTTCTCCTCCGTCGAACCTCGGACCATGTCAACGAACAGGCGGTGAACGCGCTCGTCGCCCGTGAGCTCCGGGTGGAACGCCGTCGCCAGCACGTTGCCCTGCCTGACCGCGACGATCCTACCGGCGGCATCCCCCGCCTCAGCCGTAACAGGCACCGTAGCGAGGACCTCGACCTCGCCGCTCACCGCCTCCACCCAGGGTGCGCGGATGAACACGGCGTGAACGGTCTCGCCCGCCAGGTCGAGGTCCGTCTCGAACGAGTCGATCTGCCTGCCGAACGCGTTGCGGCGCACGGTGACGTCCAGGCCACCGAGTTGGTGCTGGTCCTCACGGCCGTCCAGCACGTTGTTGGCCAGCAGGATCATGCCCGCGCACGACCCGTACGCGGGGAAGCCCGCCTTGATCTTGGCCCGCAGCGGCTCGAGCAGCCCGAAGTTGTCGAGCAGCTTGCTGATGGTCGTCGACTCGCCGCCGGGGATGACGATGCCGTCGAGCTCGTCGAGCTCTTCCGGGCGGCGGACGGGACGTGCGGTGACGTCGCACTTGGCCAGCGAGACCAGGTGCTCCTGGACGTCGCCCTGCAGGGCGAGCACGCCGATGACGGGTGGGGCGGTGACAACCATGCCACCAGCATATTTGAGCCTGGTCAGCCCGCTGGCAGGCCCCGGCCCGGCGGTGTGACCGCGAGCCGGGGCCGTACCGCTCAGTGCTCGTCGTAGTGCCCGTCGTGTTCCGCGTGGCGATGTCCGTCGTGGACGTAGTCGACGTGGTCGGCGTGCGGGACCGCCACGTGCCCGCACCCGTCGCCGTGCGCGTGGTCGTGCGCACCGTGCTCGTTGTGGCCTTCCGGCTCGCACTCGTCGAAGTGACCGTCGTGCTCCCTGTGCAGGTGCCCGTCGTGGACGTAGTCGACGTGGTCGCTGTGCGGCACCCCGACGTGTCCGCAGCCCTCGCCGTGCCGGTGAGAGTGCTCGCGGTGCTCCATGTGGCTCGTTGTCATGGAATCAGGCTGCTCCTCCGCGCCGTTTTCCGCGCTTTCAGCCGCCCGGCCGGGTGAAAGCCGCGAGCCGCCCCCTTCGTGAGGGGACGGCTCGCGATCAATCACCCGACTTCGGTCAGTCGACGGTGACGAGCTGCTCCTGCGCCGCGGCCGGCTGACGCGACTTCACGTAGCGCCACCCCAGGAACAGCACGAGAGCGAGGCCTGGGATCGACCAGAACGCGATCCGCTCCGCGTGACCGGACGAGAAGGCCATCTGCCCGACCACCAGCGCGAGGAACGCGAGCGTCAGCCAGCCCGTGTACGGCGCGCCGGGCATCCGGTACGAGGGCCGCTGCACCTCGCCCTTCAACGCCTTCTGCCGCAGCTTCATCTGGCAGATGATCAGCGTGGCCCACGTCGACACGACGCCCAGCGACGCGATGGCGATCGCGATGTCGAACGCGTCCTTGGGCACGATGTAGTTGAGCACCACGCCGAACAGGTACGCGACACCGGTGAAGAGGATGCCGCCGTAGGGCACGTGCCGGGAGTTCATCTTGCCGGTGAAGGCCGGGGCCTCACCCTTCTGCGCCAGCGACCGCAGAATGCGGCCGGTGGAGTACAGACCCGAGTTGCACGACGACAGCGCGGCGGTCAGCACGACGGCGTTCATGATGTCGCCGACCGCCGGGATGCCCAGTGCCGAGAACACGGTCACGAACGGCGACTCGGTGCCGGTGAAGTGGTGCCACGGCAACAACATGGTGAGCAGCAGCACCGAACCGACGTAGAAGATCGCGATGCGGTAGACGACGCCGTTGATGGCGCGCGGCATGATCTTCTCGGGGTCCTTGGTCTCGCCGGCCGCGATGCCGACGAGCTCGATGGCCGCGTAGGCGAAGACGACGGCCTGCAGGGTCATCAGGGCGACGCCGAAGCCGGCCGGGAACAGGCCGCCGTGGCCCAGGGTGTTGCTGACGGACGCCGTGGTGCCTCCGATGTCCGCGGCGCCGATCACCAGGCCGACACCGGTGACCAGGAAGACGACGATCGCGGTCACCTTGATGACGGAGAACCAGAACTCCAGCTCACCGAACAGCTTCACCGACAGCATGTTGATGGCCACCAGGACCACCAGCGCCACCAGAGCGGTGATCCACTGCGGCAGGTCCGGGAACCACTTGTGCATGTAGATCGCGACGGCGGTGATCTCGGCGATGCCGGTCATCGCCCAGTTCACCCAGTACATCCAGCCGGAGGTGAAGCCCGCCCACGGGCCGATGAACTCGCGGGCGTACTCCACGAAGCTGCCGGCGACCGGGCGGTGCAGCACCAGCTCGCCCAGCGCGCGCATGACGAAGAACGCCGCGAGACCGCACACCGCGTACGACAGGATCAGCGACGGCCCCGCCGCGGCGAGGCGTCCGCCCGCGCCCAGGAAGAGGCCGACGCCGATCGCGCCACCAATGGCGATCATCTGCACCTGACGCTTGCTCAGCGACTTGGTGTAGCCGTCCGCATCAGTTTCCACAGAACTCACTAGGAGGTTCCTTCCGAAACGGAAAAATGCTCGCGTCGGAACCTCCCGCGCCCCGACGCGCTGATGCGTTGGGACCTTAGTGAGTGGCGGTCATCACCAAGTAATCACCTGGGGAAGGCTTAACGTAATCGACGTCACACAACGCGCTGTTCAGGTCGTTCCAAATGTCTTCGACGTGCTCGAGCCCGACGGAAATGCGAAGCAAATTCTCCGGAACGCCCGATGCACGCAGTTCTTCACCGGGCACCAGGCGGTGGGTGAGCGCCCACGGGTGCTCGATCAGGGTGTCGACCGAGCCCAGCGACACGGCCGGCGTGATCAGCCGGAGCCGCCGCACGATCGACGTCGGGTCGCCGTGCACGCCGAACGCGATCATCGCGCCGGTCCCCCGCATCTGCAGCGACGCGGACGGGTAGCGCACGAACTCCACGGCGTCGTGCTCGGCCAGCCGCGCGGCCAGCACGGCGGCGGAGCGGGAGGCAGCCTCGACGCGCAGCGGCAGGGTCGCGAGGCCGCGGTGCAGCAGGTAGCCGCCGAGCGGGTGCAGCACGGCACCGGTGATGATCCTGACCTGCCGCAACGCCGCTGCCAGCGCTTCCGAGCAGGCCACGACGCCACCGAGGACGTCGCCGTGCCCGCCGAGGTACTTCGTGCCGGAGTGCAGCACGTACGAGGCACCGTGCAGGGCCGGGTTCTGCAGGATCGGGGTCGCGAAGGTGTTGTCGACCATCACCGGCACCGAACCGGCCTGGCGCACGACGTGGTCGATGTCGACCAGGTCCAGGTTCGGGTTCGCCGGCGTCTCGACGACGATCAGCCCGGTGTCCGGCCGGATCGCGGAGGACACGAGGCCTGCTTCGACATAGGTGGTGGAGACGCCCAGGAGACCTGACGACAGCAGGTGGTCGGTGCCGCCGTAGAGCGGCCGCACGGCCACGACGTGCGGCTTTCCGGCCATCACGCAGGCTGCCTGGATCACCGCGGTCACCGCGGCCATGCCACTGCCGAACGCGACGGCGGCCTCGGTGTGCTCGAGCCCGGCCAGCGCCTTCTCGAACCGGGCGACCGTCGGGTTGTGCAGCCGCGCGTACACCGGCGACGAGGCCTGTGCCGCGCCCGTGGCCCACTCACCCAGTGCTTCCCCGCCGAGCGCCTGGTCAGGCACGGGGTAGGTGGTGGACAGGTCGATGGGAGGTGCGTGCACGCCGAGCTCCGCGAGGTCGTCGCGGCCGCCGTGCACTGCGATGGTCTCGATGCGCGTCATGGCCGGAATGGTGGAGACTTCCTCGTCACAACGGATGATGAACCGCAGCAGATTCGACGGAACGGAGATTCGCCGTGCTGGATTCGATCGACGAGGCCATCGTGCGGGAGCTGCGGAAGGACGCGCGGCTGCAGAACAAGGACCTGGCGGAACGCGTGAACGTCGCGCAGTCCACGGCGGTGGTCCGGCACCGGGCGTTGCGGGAGCGCGGGGTGATCACCGGCTACCACGCGGAGATCGACCTCGGCGCGATCGGACGGCCGGTGCAGGCGATGCTCGCGCTGAAGATCCGGCCGCACACCAAGGAGATCGTCGACCCGTTCATGGCGTACGTCCTCTCCCTCCCCGAAACACTTGCGCTATCGCACGTGACAGGCCCGGAAGATTTCCTGGTGCATGTCGCGGTATCGGACGTCGGTCACCTGCAACGGCTCGTGCTGGACAAATTCACCAGTCGGCGAGAGGTGACAGAGGTTCATACAAACCTGCTTTTCTCGCACGTTCGAAAGCACTAGCCGACGAGCCGCAATGCGGGCGCGAGCTGATCGCGGCCGTCAATGCCGAGTTTGCGATAAACCTTGGTCAGGTGGATCTCCACGGTCCGCAGCTGCACGAACAGCGCGTCCGCGATCTCCCGGTTCATCTTGCACCCCTCGCCCGCACCGCTCCCCGCCAGCGCGAAGACGGGCAGGTGCTCGATGCGGTGCGGGAGGGTGCTCAGCCACTGCAGTGACGGCTGGTCGGCCCACTGCGCGTCGTCGACGACGATGGCGACGGGCCGTTCGGCGGCCATGCGCGCGAGTGCGCGGTGCAGGACGGGCAGTTCGGGCAACGTCACCGGCCCCGGCTCGGCGAGCGTGTCGGACTGCCCCAGCGCGGCGGCGATGCGCGGCAGGTGCTGAACCTCCTCGCCCGGCCGCACGCAGACGAACAACCTGCTCACGAGCCCGAACGGCAGCTCGCGCTCGAGATAGCTCCCCCGCGCCGCCAGCACCGTGCACCCGCGCCGCGCGGCCAGCTCCCGCGTGGTGGTGAGCAGTGCGGTCTTGCCTGCCCCCAGTCCCCCGGTGGCCACCACCAGGTGCCCGTCGCCGCCGCCGCGGTCAGCGCACCCGCCAGCTGAGTCGTCTCCCGGTCCCGCCCGGCCAGTCCAGGTTTCGCAGCCATGGGTCCATCTGAGGCCCGGCGCCCATCAGCCGCCTCTCGCGGAGGCATTGCCACGCCCGCTTCAGGCCACGCCGATGAGCCGCAACCCCGCGGTCGTGGCCGCGGCCAGCACGATCACCGCGACGAACGGCAGCTTCCGCCACGCCGCGAGCCCACCGACCAGCACACCGATCACGAGCGCCCAGCCGCCGAACTGCTTGCCGTTCGTGAACGTCGACACCGCCACCAGTGCGAACAGCAGAACGGTCGCGGACGCCGTCATCAGTTCGTTGACCTTGTCCGGCAGCGTGACGCGGTCGCGCAGCAACGGCCCCGCGAACCGGATCGCGAACGTGCCGGCGGCGAGGATCAGGACTGCGGCGACGGGCACGGCTCCTCCTTCTTCGTCTTGAACACGAACAGTCCGGCGAGCGCGAGCAGCACGGGCACACCCGCGGGCAAGAACGGCGTGGTCGCCAGTGCTATCGCCCCACCCACGAGCGCCGCGTTGCGCGTCGCCGCGTCCTTCAGCGCCGGCAGGGTGAGCGCGAGCATCGCGGCGGGGAACGCCGCGTCCAGCCCGAACGTCGACGGGTTGCCGATCGCCTGGCCCGCGAGCGCGCCGATGAGCACGCCGGTGTTCCAGCTGAAGAACAGCGCCACGCCGCACGCCCAGTAGGCCGCGCGGGCCCTGGCCGGGTCCTTCTGCGCCATCGCGAAGGCCGTCGACTCGTCGATCAGCAGGTGGCTGCCGACGATCCGCGCGAGCGGGCTCTTGCCCAGCACATCCCCGATCGCCAGCCCGAACGGCAAATGCCTTGCGTTGAGCACCAGCCCTGCCACCACTGCGGCGGCAGGGCTGCCACCAGCGGCGACGATGCCCACAGCCATGAACTGCGAGCCGCCCGCGAAGATCGCCACCGACATCAGCACCGGCAGCCACCACGGCAGGCCGGAGCCGACCGAGATCGCACCGAAGGAGGCGCCGGTGACCGCGGCACCAAGTGCGACTGCGGCCACGTCACGCAGAAGCACAGCATCAAGGGTTCGCCATATCGAACGCATCACCCACTACGATGAACACCTGAACGGGTGTTCGTCAAGCCGAACGGATGGACTTCTGTGTCGAACGCACCACTCGACCTCATCGCCGCCAACCTCCGGCGTGAGCGCGACCGCACCGGCATGTCGCTGAGCGAGGTCGCCAAGAAGGCGGGCATCGCGAAGTCGACGCTCTCCCAGCTGGAGTCCGGCGCCGGAAACCCCAGCGTCGAGACCCTGTGGGCGCTCGGCGTGGCGCTGGGCGTCCCGTTCAGCCGCCTCGTCGAACCCGCCGTGCCCCGCGTCCAGGTGATCCGCGCCGGCGAGGGCCCGGTCATCCACTCCGAGCGCGCGCACTACTCCGCCACCCTGCTGGCCGCCTGCCGTCCGGGCACCAAGCACGACATCTACTGGCTGGCGCTCGAACCGGGCGGCGCGCGCGAGTCCGAGCCGCACGTGCCGGGCAGCGTCGAGCACATGATCGTGGCGTCCGGGCGCTGCCTGGCCGGGCTCGCGGAGGACCCGATCGAGCTCGGGCCCGGCGACTACATCGTCTATCCCGGCGACCTGCCGCACATCTGCAAGGCGCTGGAACCCGGCACCACCGCGATGATGGTCATGGAGCACACGGTCTAGGCGGAAAGCTGCCGGAACAGCGTGCGCAGCCACGGCTCGGTGAGCGCGGGCTCGCCGTCGATCCCCCGCGCGACCAGCCGCCGGACCTCCTTGGTGCGGCCCAGCGACACCAGGTGCACGGCCTCCGCCAACGCCTCCCGCGTGTGCTCGTCCCTCCTGACCTCGTGCAGGTACTCCCGCCACCGGTGCAGCTGGTAGGACCGGGTCAGCTTGGTCTGCTCGTCGCCGAAGTAGGACCAGACGGCACTGTCGAGCGACACGTTCACCACGGCACCGGCGGGGAGGCGGCGGGTCCACGCGGCGTGCTGCTGCCAGCGCCACGTCTTGGGGCTGGTCTGCATGCGGATCGTGATGCCGACGAACCTCAGCTTGTGGCGGATCACCGGCCACGTCTCCCGTTCCTCGGCGATCCAGTCGTCGAGAATCGTGAAGAGCTTGGTGAACGTCGAGCCGCCGTGCACCACGTCGACGAAGGTCACCGGCCGGTCGCGCCGGGCCAGTGCGGCGGGCGTGATGCCGATGGCGGCGGCCAGTTCCCTGGCGTGCGGCACGTTCTCCCTGGCGACCGTGCGGGAGCCGTAGAACGACACCGGCAACCGGGCGAGGGTGCGGTCCGGCAGCGCGCCGCCGAGGAGGTCGAACATCGAGTCGAGTGACCGTCCGACGAAGACCAGGTCGCCGTTTCCACTGCGCGCCAACACCTTTCCCGCGCACTCGGCGAGATCGCCGAGATACCAGGGTTCGGGCGTGGTGACACCGTCGAGCATCGACCCCAGTTGGTCGGGCGCGACGAGATCCCAGCGGAACGGCACGTTCATGCGGCCATGATGACCGGCCGCAGGAACGTGCCGCTCGCGAATTTTCTAGTGGTGAGCAGGGCGGAAGCCGCTCCACCCGGACCCGACCTGCGCGGCCGTGGCGAACGTGCCGTCGCCCTGTCCTGTCCACCGCCACAACGTCGCGTCGCTCGACCGCACCGCCACGACGTCGGCCTTCGCGTCACCGTTCACGTCCAGCACGTTGATCGGGCCGAAGCCGTTCCAGCCCGCCCCGACCTGGCGCCCGCTGGAGAACGTGCCGTTGCCGTTGCCCTCCCAGAACCACAGCTCGCCGCCGGTGTTCGTCGCCCACAGGTCGCCGTCACCGTCGCCGTCGGCGTCACCGCCCGCGAACTTCGGGTACGTGGCCCAGCCTTCGCCGATGAAGAGGCGCTGCGAGAACTTGCCGGAGCCCTCGCCGGGGTACCAGTACAGCCGGCCGCCGTCGCGGCCCACGACGTCGGCCCTGTTGTCGCCGTTGACGTCCAGCACCGCGAACCACTCCAGCGTCTCCCAGCCGGAGCCGGAGTTGGCGAGCTTGGTGAACGTGCCGCGGCCGGAGTTGTGCCAGTAGTGCAGCGCGCCGCCGGTGTCCGTGGCGAGGATGTCCGCGAAACCGTCGGCGTTGGTGTCACCGACGCCGATGCGGTTGAACGACGACGACCAGCCGGGGCCGACCTCGCTCGAGCCGCCGAACGTTCCGCTGGACGTGCCGGGGTAGAGGCGCATGGTGTTGTCGGGGCCGACCGCGAGCACGTCGTCGTAGCGGTCGCCGTTCACGCTCTCCGCGGACAGGCTGCGCGCCGCCGTCCACCACGTCGTCTGCTTGCGGGCGCCGGCCCAGCTGAAGCTGAAGTGGATGTGGTCGGTGTGCGGGCTCGCGCCGCTGTAGGACTGCCAGCCCTTCGACGCCTCGTACGCCTTCCAGATCTTGTGGTCCCAGATCATGTACATGATGCCGAAGCGGCGGGCCAGTGCGTGGGTGTTGCCGTGCTGGTCGGTGGCGAGCAGCCAGTTGATGATGTCCCTGGCCTCCGCCGCCTGGCCGGAGTTGAAGGCGTTGAACGGGTAGTCGAGCGCGCGGCCCTCCTTGTGCTCGCTCTGCCCGCCGCTGTCGCACGCGCGGACCATGCCGAGGTCGGCGCGCCCGTACTCGGCCTTGAGCAGGTCGCGGAACCCGATGACGCCGGGCTTCGCGTCCGGGTCGCAGGTCGTCTGGCCGACGTAGGTGGCGTATCTGTCGATCGCCGGGCCGAAGGCGGGCGTCGGTGGTGCGGCCTCCGCGGGCAGCTGAAGTGCCGCCAACGTCATCACGGCAGCGCTGAGCGCTACGAACATCCTCTTCACGGTCGGTATCTCCCCTGTCGAGTGGATGACGCTCAGCCTGGGGAGACGGGCTACACGGCCTCTACACGCGCTCCACACGCACCGGGGGACCTGGAAAACAAAAAGGAGCGGATCTCCGCTCCTTCCCACTTGAACGTATAGCAGGCGGGGGGCCTTGCCACAAGGCCCGGTGCGTGCCTCAGACTCATCGCCCTATGCCAGTTCACAGGCGCTGTGGGGAGCACGTGGGGTACGAAGAAGAACTGCGGTCCGAACGCGACTACGTCGCCGGTCTCTACGCACGGCTCGATGCCGAACGGGCGCGGGTGAAAGCCGCGTACCAGTCAGCGCTGGGTGGCACCGGCGAGACCGTCATGGAGCGGGACAACGAGGTGCGGGCCCGGCACCGCGAGATGAAGCGGCTGAACGTGGCCGACTACGGGCTGTGCTTCGGACGGCTGGACAGCCTCGACGGCGAGACGTCCTACATCGGCAGGATCGGCCTGTTCGACGAGGACAACGAGTTCGAACCGGTGCTGCTCGACTGGCGTGCACCGGCCGCGCGACCGTTCTACACCGCCACCGGCGCGCAGCCGGAGGGCATGAGCAGGCGCCGCCAGTTCCACGCCCGCCGCCGTGCCGTGACCGGTTTCACCGACGAGGTGTTCGGCAAGCTCGGCGAGGAGCGCGGGGACGTGGCGCTGCTCGCGGCGTTGAACGCGCCGCGCGGCGAGGGCATGCGCGACATCGTGGCGACCATCCAGGCCGAGCAGGACGCGATCATCCGGCTCGACCACCCCGGTGTGCTGGTGATCGAGGGCGGCCCCGGCACCGGCAAGACCGTCGTGGCGCTGCACCGCGTCGCCTATCTGATGTACACGCAACGAGAGCGCATGGAACGGCACGGCGTCCTCGTCGTCGGCCCGAATCCCGCGTTCCTCAACCACATCGGCCGCGTGCTGCCGTCGCTCGGCGAGTCCGACGTGGTGTTCGCCACCGCGGGCGGTCTGCTGCCGGGGCTCGACGCGGTCCTGGAGGACCCGCCGGACGTCACGCGGCTCAAGGGCTCGCTGAAGATGGTGGACGTGCTGAAGTCGGCGGTGGCCGACCGGCAGCGGCTGCCGTCCTCGCCGATCCCGATCACGATGAAGGACGTCGTGGTCCAGATCAACGCCGACGTCGCCGAGTGGGCGCGGCAGGAGGCGCGCGACAGCGGCCTGCCGCACAACGAGGCCCGCAAGGTGTTCACCGAGATCATCACGTACGTCCTGACCGAACGAGCGCTCGGCCGGATCGGCAAGGGCTGGCTGTCCCGGTCCGACCGCCAGGGCTGGGAGGACATGCGGTCCGGCCTGGTCAAGGAGCTCGCGGACGACGAGGCGTTCGCCTCGGCGCTGGACGAGATGTGGCCCGTGCTGACCCCTCGGCAGCTGCTGGCCTCGCTCTACTCGTCTCCCGAACGCCTTGCGGCGGCCGGCGCCGACCCGTCGCTGTACCGCACCGACGGCGAGGCGTGGACGGTGCCGGACGTGCCGCTGCTCGACGAGCTGCACGAACTGCTGGGCCGCGACGGCACCGAGCAGGCCGCCGCCCAGGCCGCCACGGCCGAACGGCAGGCAGAGGCCCGGTACGCCGCCGAGGTGCTGGACAGCCTCGTCGGCCGCCAGGACCACATGGACGACGAGGACCACCTGTTCGCCACGGACCTGATGTTCGCGGAGGACCTGGCCGATCGCTTCGACGAGCACGACACCCGCACCCTCGTCGAACGCGCCTCCGCCGACCGCGGCTGGACCTACCGGCACGTGGTGGTCGACGAGGCCCAGGAACTGTCCGAAATGGACTGGCGCGTGCTGATGCGGCGCTGCCCCGGCCGTTCGTTCACGGTGGTGGGCGACCTGGCCCAGCGCCGTTCGCCGGCGGGCGCCACGTCGTGGGGCGAGATGCTCGACCCGTACGTGCCGGGCCGCTGGGAGTACCGGTCGCTGACGGTCAACTACCGCACGCCCGCCGAGATCATGGCGGTCGCCGCGCAGGTGCTCGCCGAGTTCGCGCCGGACGTGCGGGCACCGGAATCCGTTCGTGCCAACGGTGTTCAGCCGTGGGCCCGGCAGGTTACCGCCGCCGAGCTGCCCGCGGCGATCGACGAGTTCGTGCTCGCCGAGGCGTCGGAGGAAGGCACCAGCGTCGTGATCGGGCCACCCGGCGTGCCCGGCACGGTGCCCGCCTCCGAGACCAAGGGCCTGGAGTTCGACTCGGTGCTCGTCGTCGCGCCGGAGCGGATCCTGGCCGACGGGCCGCGTGGCGCGGCCGAGCTGTACGTGGCGCTGACCCGTGCCACGCAACGGCTCGGCGTGCTGCATCACGAACCGCTGCCCGCCGCCCTCGCGGGCCTCACAGCGAAGGTTTCGGACCATACGATCATGTGATTGCCCAGGAGAGCAAGCACGGCGACGATGAGTGCATGCAGATTGCACGCATCGAAGGTAACGTGGTGCGCATGGGTGAGCCGAGCGACCTGCCGTACCGCGCGGTGCAGATCCGCGAGGTGCCCGGCGACGTCGTGGACGTCCTCCAGGCACGGGCCGCCAAGGCCGGGTTGTCGTTGACCACGTACCTGCGCAACCACCTGGTCGAGCTGGCCAGGAAGCCGACGATGACCGAGCTGTACGAGCGGTCACGCCGGCGGGACTGGGGCGTCGACCGCGCCACCATCGTGAGCGCTGTTCGCGACCTCCGCGAGGACGACGAGTGAGCTTCACCGCCGTCGTGGACACGTCCGCGCTGATGGAGTTCCTGATCGGCGCGGACCCCGGCCACAAGCTCGTGCAACGACTCCTCACGAGCACCTCGGCAGCACCGCAGCTGCTGACCGCGGAGTCGTTGCACGTGCTGCGCAAACTCGTGCGTCAGGGCTTGATCACCGACGAGCAGGCGGAGGAAGCCCTGGACAACCTGCTCGACGTGCCGATCGCGTTGATCGACCACGTTCCGCTGGCCAGGAGGGCGTGGGAGCTGCGGCACGTGGCCTCGGCCTACGACGCGCTCTACCTCGCGCTCGCCGAGGAACTGGACGTGCCGCTCGTCACCTGCGACGCCCGGCTCGCGGGCGCGTCCGGGCACAAGGCCGAGGTCGAGCTGTACCCGATGTCCTGACCGGGTCAGCTGGCCGAGACGAACCTGACCAGGTACGGCTGTTCCGCGCTGACAGCGACGAATGCCTTGTCCCCCTTGAGGGACACCGGAATGTCGATCACGGTGGCGGCGCCGGTGCACGGCACGGTGCGCTGCCCCGTGCGGATGTCCTGACCGATGATGACGGGATCCCTGGCCGTCAGCTCGACCTCGCGCTGCTGGTCGCACGTGACCTCGAACCGCAACGAGGTCGTGCTCGGATCCACCGTCCACTGACGGCCCGTGGTGCGGCTGGCGGCGATCCCGTCGGCCACGGGGTCGGCCGCCAGCACGAACTCGCGATCGAGCTCGTTGCGGAGGTGCGCGATCATCGAACGCGTCAGGCGGACGTCGGACCGCTCCACCTCGACGGGACGCCGGTAGGTGAGCTCGTACCTCGGCGCCACCCTGCCTCCGTCGAGCAGCGTGAACTCGAGCGTCGCCTTGTCGCTGAACGGGCTGCCGTTGTTCCTCATCACGACGCCGTTGCCGGGATGCCCGGCGGCGCAGTCACCCGCGCTGATCGCGAACCACGCGTTGTCCCACCTCCCGAACAGCTGGAAGCCGGCCTGGCGCAGCATCGTGACGAAGTAGGCGCACATGCTCGCCGGACCGGAGAGCGGCCTGCCCAGGTAGAGATCGGCCTCGTAGACCGCGGGCCGGTCCGGGCCGTCGGCGCACTCCCAGAAGTCGCGGCAGCCCTTGTCGAACCGCCCGTGCAGAAGCTGGGCTCCCGGCGGCAACGGTGCATTGGCCATCTCGGCCTCGACCGCCTGGCGCAACCTCGCGATCTCCTCGCTGCTGCGCCCACATGCCGTCACGGTCGCCAGCAACGCCACGACCAGCGCAAGCGCGCGAACTCCCCCGGACATGTGCCGATCATGACAGCAGAACAACTCCCGCGCCGGGAGAACACGTCTCCGGTTACGCTCGAACCATCGAGTCTGGGGGGACATGATGACCAAACCACCGAACGAGCCGTTCCACGAGCGCGACCTGTACGCGCAGCACGCGGATCCGTTCTCCGCCTTCTCCCAGGGCCCTGAGCAACCGCCACCGCCCACCGGCGCCACCCGGCCGATCGGCAGCTACGAGGTGCCGGAGCCGGCCATCCCCGTGGCACCCCGACAGGCGGGCGCGGGCGTGACGCTCGTCGTCGTGCTCGCGGTGTTCGCGTTGCTGCTGGGCGCCGCGATCTTCTTGCTGTCCACATAGGACGACGAAAGGCGCACCGCGCGAACGCGATGCGCCTTTCGTTGCAGAAAAGGGAGTTACCAGCCGCGCTCGGCCAGGCGGTGCGGCTCGGGGATGTCGTCGACGTTGATGCCGACCATGGCCTCACCCAGGCCGCGCGAGACCTTGGCGATGACGTCCGGGTCGTCGTAGAAGGTCGTGGCCTTCACGATGGCCTCGGCGCGCTGGGCCGGGTTGCCGGACTTGAAGATGCCGGAACCGACGAACACGCCCTCGGCGCCGAGCTGCATCATCATCGCGGCGTCGGCCGGGGTCGCGATGCCACCGGCGGTGAAGAGCACCACCGGGAGCTTGCCGTTCTGCGCGACCTCCTTGACCAGCTCGTACGGCGCCTGGAGCTCCTTGGCGGCGACGTACAGCTCGTCCTCGGGGAGGTTCTGCAGGCGGCGGATCTCCTGGCGGATCTTGCGCATGTGCGTGGTGGCGTTGGAGACGTCACCGGTGCCGGCCTCGCCCTTGGAGCGGATCATCGCCGCGCCCTCGGTGATGCGGCGCAGGGCCTCGCCGAGGTTCGTCGCACCGCACACGAAAGGCACGGTGAACGCCCACTTGTCGATGTGGTTGGCGTAGTCGGCCGGGGTCAGCACCTCGGACTCGTCGATGTAGTCCACGCCCAGCGAGGCGAGGACCTGGGCCTCGACGAAGTGGCCGATGCGGGCCTTGGCCATCACGGGGATGGAGACGGCGTTGATGATCCCGTCGATCAGGTCGGGGTCGCTCATGCGGGCGACGCCGCCCTGCGCGCGGATGTCGGCGGGCACGCGCTCGAGCGCCATGACGGCGACGGCGCCGGCGTCCTCCGCGATCTTCGCCTGAGTGGCGTCGACCACGTCCATGATCACGCCGCCCTTGAGCATCTCTGCCATGCCTCGCTTGACGCGGGCGGTGCCAGTGACCTGATCAGTGCTCACGGGCCAACCTTTCACGAGGGGAAGTTTCGGTGAACCCATCCTACGTCTGGTGTGGCCCCCTCACCCAAGCCACTGGAGCCCGGAATCAGAAGGCCACTTCGCGATCAACCGCAGGTCGTGAGCCCTGTCACTCGCACCTTCGTCAAAACGGCCTCGTGAACGTGGCCGCGTCCAGTCGGGGTCTCCCACTTGTACCGGGAGGTGAACGGGTGTGAGATCGAACACTACGACTTGACGGAGGTAGCAATGGGAAGCAAGCACTCCGACAACGGGACACCGGCAGGCGCGGTCGCTGTGGACGACCCGGCCAAGGTCCGCAACGTCGTGCTCGTCGGCCCGTCCGGCGCGGGCAAGACGACGCTCACCGAAGCCCTGCTAGCCGCCACCGGCGTCCTGACCCGAGCGGGATCGGTCACCGAGGGCACGACCGTCTGCGACCACGATCCGGCGGCGGTCCGACAACAACGATCGGTAGGCCTCGCAGTAGCCCCGATCCAGCACGGCGACATCAAGATCAATCTCATCGACACCCCCGGATACGTCGACTTCGTGGGCGAACTGAGGGCAGGACTACGGGCCGCGGACGCGGCCCTTTTTGTTGTCAACGCCTTCGAGGGCGTGGACGCGGCCACCATCGCGCTGTGGGAAGAGTGCGCCCAGGTGAGCATGCCCCGCGCCGTGATCATCACCCGCACCGACCACCACCGCGCCGACGTGATGAACGAGATCATGGCCTGCCAGGCCGCGTTCGGAGCTGGAGTCGTGCCGCTGTACATGCAGGAGGGCGACCAGCTCGTCGGTCTCCTCACCCAGGGCGACAACTACCCGGACGAACGGGCGGCGCTGATCGAGGGCATCATCGCCGAGAGCGAGGACGAGACCCTCATGGACCGCTACCTGGCGGGCGAGGACATCGACCAGGACACCCTCATCGCCGACCTGGAGACCGCTGTCGCACGCGGCTCCTTCCACCCGGTGATGCCGGTCTGCGCCGCGACGGGCATGGGCCTCACCGAACTGCTGGACGGCATCGCGCGCGCGTTCCCCTCCCCGCTGGAGCACGAAGTCCCCTCCGTGACATCGGTGGACGGCATCCCCCAGCCCCGCATGGCCGCCGACCCGGCCGGTCCGCTGGTCGCCGAGGTCGTCCGCACAGCGGTCGACTCCTACGTGGGCCGCGTGTCCCTGGTCCGCGTCTTCTCCGGCACGCTGCGCCCGGAACGCCCGGTGCACGTGTCCGGCCACGGCATGTCCGACCGGGGTCACGAGGACCACGACGCCGACGAACGCGTGGCCCACATCTACTCGCCGCTGGGCGCCAACCTCCGCGAGGTCCCCTACTGCGTGGCCGGCGACCTGTGCGCGTTGACGAAGCTGACCACCGCCGAAACCGGCGACACCGTCTCCGCCCCCGAGAAACCCCTCCTGATGGCCCCGTGGGACATGCCGGAGCCCCTGCTGCCCGTCGCGGTCGTCCCGCGCACCCGCAGCGACGAGGACAACCTGGCCCGCAACCTCAACCGCCTGGTCGCGAGCGACCCGACGCTGCGCCTGGACCGCAACGCCGAGACGCACCAGATGGTGCTGTGGTGCATGGGCGAGGCGCACGCCGACGTCGTGCTGGCGAGGCTGCGGGCGGGCGGCGCGGAGATCGACACCGAACCGGTGCGCGTGGCGTTGCGGGAAACCTTTGCGGGACCGGCGAAAGGCCACGGTCGGCACGTCAAGCAATCTGGAGGTCACGGCCAGTACGCCGTGTGCGACATCGTCGTCGAACCCCTCCCCCGCGGCTCCGGCTTCGAGTTCGTCGACAAGATCGTCGGCGGTGCGATCCCTAACCAGTTCATCCCCTCCGTCGAGAAGGGCGTGCGCGCCCAGCTGGAGAAGGGCCTGCACGACGGCACACCGGTGGTCGACGTCCGGGTCACCCTGGTCGACGGCAAGGCCCACTCGGTCGACTCGTCGGACGCGGCGTTCCAGACCGCGGGCGCGCTGGCGTTGAAGGAAGCCGCGGCCAACGGGCGGACCGTCTTGCTGGAGCCGATGGACGAGGTCGCGATCCGGCTGCCGGACGAGCACCTGGGCACCGTGCTGGGCGACCTGTCCGGACGGCGTGGGCGGGTGCTCGGCACCGAGGCCGACGAGGGCGGGCGGACCGTGATCAGGGCGGAGGTGCCGTCGTCCGAGCTGCTCCGGTACGCGATCGAGCTGCGCGCGATGACGTCGGGCACCGGCACGTTCACGCGCCGCTTCTCCCGCTACGACCCGTTGCCGGAGGCGCTGGCGGCCCGCGCGAGCAAGTAGCACCGATCACTCGGGTGCTCGACCCGCGGATCGGGGGCGCGGTCGAGGCGGGCCGTCACGGTGAGGCCCGCCTCCGCCAACGCGCGTGTCTCCGCGTCCGGGTCGAGGAACCGGAAGGTCAGCTCGACCTCGTTCCCCCACCACTGCGTGAGCGTTTTCTCCTCGCCCGCTTGCGTTTCCGCGTCACGCACGTGAAACGCGATCAGCGCGTGCCCGCCTGGTCGCAACACGCGGGCGAACTCCGCGTAGGCCGCCGCCCGTTCCGCCGCGGCGAGGTGGATCACCGCGTACAGACAGACGAGCGCGGACACCGAGTGGGAACGGAACGGCAGCGCCCTCATGTCGCCCGCGCACACCGGAACCGAGGCGTGCGCGCACATCTGCGGTGACAGGTCGGCACCGACGACGGGCACGCGCCCGGCGAGGTACCCGGCGACGTGGCCCGGTCCGCAGCCGACGTCGAGCACCGGACCGTCCGCGAGCTCGGCGAGTGCGTCGAGCAGCGCACGGTCCAGCGGCTTGCCCGCGAGCTCGTCACCCAGTTCGGCGGCGTACCGCGCAGCCACGACGTCGTAGGAGTGCCGGACGGTCATGCGGCCATCCTTGCACCGTTCCTCAGGTGTTCTGCGGGAATCCCAGGTTCACGCCTCCGTGCGACGGGTCCAGCCAGCGGGAGGTGATCACCTTGGAACGGGTGAAGAAGTGCACGCCGTGCGGGCCGTACGCGTGCGAGTCGCCGAACAGCGATTCCTTCCAGCCGCCGAACGAGTAGTAGGCCACCGGCACGGGGATCGGCACGTTCACGCCGACCATGCCGACCTCGATCTCGTTCTGGAACCGGCGGGCGGCACCGCCGTCATTGGTGAAGATGGCGGTGCCGTTGCCGTACCGGTTGCTGTTCACCAGCTCGACGGCTTCCTCGTACGAGTCGCAGCGCACCACCGACAGCACCGGCCCGAAGATCTCGTCGGTGTAGATCGTCATGTCCGTGCCGACGTGGTCGAACAGCGTCGGCCCGAGCCAGAACCCGCTCGCGTCGCCGTCGATCGGGTGGTTGCGGCCGTCCACGACGAGCGAGGCGCCCGCCTCGACGCCGGCGTCCAAATAGGACGTGACCTTGTCCCGGTGCGCGCCGGTGACGAGCGGGCCCATCTCGCACGACGGCCCGGAACCCACCTGCACGTCGGCGATCCTGGACTTGATCTTGGAGACCAGCTCGTCGCCGACCGGGCCGACGGCCACGACCACCGAGATGGCCATGCACCGCTCCCCCGCCGAGCCGAAGCCGGCGGACACCGCGGCGTCCGCGGCGAGGTCGAGGTCGGCGTCGGGCAGCACGACCATGTGGTTCTTGGCGCCGCCCAGGGCCTGCACGCGCTTGCCGTGCGCGGTGCCGGTCTCGTAGACGTATCGGGCGATCGGCGTGGAACCGACGAACGAGATCGCCTTCACCACCGGGTGCTCCAGCAGCCGATCCACGGCCACCTTGTCGCCGTGCACGACGTTCAGCACGCCGTCGGGCAGCCCGGCCTCCGCGAACAGCTCGGCGATGAAGATCGACGCAGACGGGTCCTTCTCCGACGGCTTGAGCACCACCGCGTTGCCGCAGGCGATCGCCGTCGGCACGAACCACAGCGGCACCATCGCCGGGAAGTTGAACGGCGAGATCACGCCGACCACGCCGACCGGCTGCTGGATCGAGTAGACGTCCACGCGCGTCGAGGCGTTCTCGCTGAACCCGCCCTTGAGCAGCTGCGGGATCCCGCACGCGTACTCGACGGACTCCAGCGCGCGCTGGATCTCGCCGCCCGCGTCCGACACCACCTTGCCGTGCTCCGCCGAGACGATCGCGGCGAGATCACCCTTGCGCGCGTTCAGCAGCTCGCGGAACTTGAACATCACCGTCGAGCGCTGCGCCAGCGAGGCGTTGCGCCACGACGCAAACGCTTCCGCGGCCGCGGAGACGGCGGCGTCCACTTCGGACACCGAGGCGAACGCGACCTGGTTCGCCACCTTGCCGGTCGCGGGGTCGTAGACGTCACCGGCGCGTTCAGGGGCGTCTTCCCAGTGCTTGCCGTTGATCCAGTGCTTGATCATGCGCGCTCCACCGCCTGAGCGAGGACGCCCAGCGCCTCCTCGGCCTCGTCCTCCGTCAGCGTCATCGGGGGCGCCAGCCGGATCACGTTGCCGTACAGGCCGCCCTTGCCGACGAGCAGCCCGCGCGCCTTCGACTCGTTGAGCACCGTCGTCGCGGCACCGGGGTTCGGCTCGCCCTCCGGCCCGACGAACTCGATGCCGATCATCAGGCCCTTGCCCCGCACGTCACCGATGACCGGGTGCTTCTCCGCGAGCTCGCGCAACCCGCCGAGCAGCCGCGAACCGAGCTTGGCCGCGTTGGCCTGCAGGTCGTGGTCCAGCAGGTAGTTCACGGTGGCCAGCGCACCCGCGGTCGAGACGGGGTTGCCGCCGAACGTGGAGATCGAGTTGGCGTTGATCACGTCCATCAGGTCGCCGCGGGCGACGACGCCGCCGATCGCAAGGCCGTTGCCGAGACCCTTGGCGAACGTCATCGCGTCCGGCACCACGTCGTGCGCCTGGATGCCCCAGAAGTGCTCGCCGGTGCGGCCCCAGCCGGTCTGCACCTCGTCGGAGATGAAGAGGATGCCGTACTCGTCGAGGACGTCCATGAACGCGCGGAACAGGCCGTCGGGCGGCGAGGTGAACCCGCCGACGCCCTGGATCGGCTCGGCGATCATGCACGCGACGTCGCCGGACGTGGTGGTCTCGATGATCTCGCGCAGGTCGTCGACGCAGGCCTTGATGTACTCCTTGTCGTCCATCGCTTTGAACGGGCTGCGGTAGCGGTAGCCGCCGTGCACCCAGCTGACCTTGATCGGTGACAGCGCGGACGCGGACCAGCCGCGGTTGCCCGTGATGGCGATCGTGGCGAACGCCCGGCCGTGGTAGCTGTTGCGCAGGGCCAGCACCTGTTCGCTGCGGCGGGCCTGCGTGGCGAGCATCAGCGCGGTCTCGTTGGCCTCGGTGCCCGAGTTCGTGAAGAAGACCTTGGCGTCGGGAATGCCCGACAGCTCGGCGATCTTCTCGGCGAGCTCGATCTGGTTCTTGATCAGGTACAGCGTCGAGCTGTGCAGCACGCCGGTGTCGAGCTGGGAGCGGATCGCGTCGCTGATCTCCGCGACGTCGTAGCCGATGGCGTTGGTCAGGATGCCCGCGAAGAAGTCCAGGTAGGTCGTGCCCTCGCGGTCGGTCACCCGGCGCCCGCTGGCGCTCGCGATCTCGATGGGCTCGTCGTAGTAGAGGGCCAGCCACTTCGGCATGACCGCGCGGTGTCGTGCCAGCAGCTCTTTGTGGGCCATCACGTCCTCCAGGGGTCTTACGCCTGTCCTCGGAGTCTGCTGTGGCGCCCGGTTCGCCGCCATGCACAACCTGTACCCGGATCAGCTGGTTGGCATTACGTTGTGTCCATGTATCCGACTGTCGCCGAAGTGGTCGCTCTCCCGGTGATCCGGCAGGGAAAGCCGCGCTTGGTGGCTGGATCGGCCGGACTGTCGCGACGGGTCCGCTGGGTGCATGTGGCGGAGATCGCAGACATCGCGCCACTGCTGCGCGGAGGCGAGCTGGTGCTCACGACCGGCGTGATGCTGCCCGAGTCCGGCCTCGCCCGGTACATCGAGGAGCTCGCTGCCGTCGGCTGCGCAGGGCTGGTCATCGAGCTGGGCCGGCGCTGGCGCGACGATGTGCCGGCGGCGCTGGTCACCGCGGCGGAACGACACGGGTTACCGCTGGTCACGCTGTCCGAGGAGACGAAGTACGTGGCCGTGACCGAGGCGGTCGTCGGCCTGATCGTGGACGCCCAGCTGGCCGAGCTGCGGGCCGCGGAACAGGTGCACGAGACGTTCACCGCGCTGACCGTGGCCGGTGCCGAGCCCGCCGAGGTGCTGCGCGAGGTGGCGCGGACGTCCGGGCTGCCCGTCGTGCTGGAGACGCTGGGCCACGACGTGCTGGCCTACGACGCGGCGGGCCACGATCCTGTTCTGCTGCTCGACGACTGGGCGGCGCGCTCGCGGGCGGTCACGGTGACCGAGCGGACCGCGTACCACTCCGGGTCCGGCTGGCTGATCACGATCGTCGGGGCACGCGGCGCGGACTGGGGACGGTTGGTCCTGGTGTCGCCGGAGCCGCCGCCGCACCGGCACGTGGTCGTCGCGGAGCGGGCGGCTTCCGCGCTCGCCGTGCACCGGCTCGTGGCGCGTGACCGGGAGTCGCTCGAACGGCAGACCCACCGAACTCTGCTGGCCCAGCTCCTCGGCCAGTCCCCGCAGGCACCCGATCTCGGCGCTCGCGCGGCGGCGCTGGGGGTGCCGCTGGAACGGCGGCAGCTGATCGGCGTGGCGATCCGGCCCGTGTCCGTGCAGCTCGGGCAAACGCTTGCGACACAAGAGGTCCTGCGCGATCTGGCGGAGGCGACGGCGCTGGCGGGACGGCGGGTGACCGTCGCGGCGCTGGTCGGCGTCGTGGACGACACGTCGGTGCGCGCGCTGCTGTCGGTGCCGATGACCGTGGGGGTGGAAGGGGTCCTGCGCAAGGTCGCGCGCGAGATCCACCGCACGGCGGCGTCGACCGTGGTGATCGCCGTGGGCACGACCGTGACGTCCACAACGGACGTTCGCCGCTCGCTGGGCGAGGCCGCCCACGTGGCCGGTGCGGCGTTGCGGGCACCGGGATCCCAGCTCTACCACCGGTTGGACGACGTGCGGCTGCGAGGGCTGCTGCACCTGCTGCGCGAGGACGAGCGGGTGCGGGCGTTCGCGGACCGCGAGCTGGGGCCGTTGCTGGCGCGCGATTCCGCTCAGGGTTCGCGGCTGGTCGAGCTGTTGCGGTGCCTGTGCGAGAACGGCGGCAACAAGTCGGCGGCGGCGGTGGCGGCCCACCTCTCCCGCACCGCCTACTACCAGCAGCTGGCGCGGATCGAGCAGGTCCTGGGCGTGTCGCTGGAGGACCCGGAATCAGTGCTGTCGCTGTACGTAGCTCTGTTGGTGCACGAAATGGGCCCGTGACGAGCACGAGCCCATTTTCAGCGTGACACTCAGCCGTTGATCGTCGGCAGCGTGCCCGACAGGACGTTCGGGTTCGGCACGACGCCGTTGGTGGGCAGGTCGGAGAGGCTCGGGGCCTTCAGGCCGCCGACCTGCGCGTTGCCGACCAGCCCCTCGGCGTTCGGCAGCGCCGGGAGGGTGCCGAGCTCGGCCGCGAGCGGGTTCGGCACGCTGCGCTCCTGCGCGGCCGGAACCCTGGGGGCGACGGGGGTCTGCACGTCGCCGGCGACCGGCGCCTGGATGTGGCCGAGCTGCAGCCCGCCCACGGAGTCGAGCGGGTTGGCGTGCTTCGTGGCGTCGAGCAGCTTGTCCGCGCCGACCTCGGGAACGCCACCGCCCAGGGCGGGCGCCTCGACGGCGCTGGCCGAGCCCGCGAGCAGCGGGGCGGCACCAGCGGCGAGCAGAGCGGCGGCACGGAACAGTCCGGAACGAGACACAGTTTTCCTCAATCTGGTTTTGGGGGGACCGATCTTCGTATTCATCGGCTGGTTTGGTTCGCCGGTTGATCCGCTCGATCGGGTGTTGAGGACTTGAACCTCGCGCGACGGGAGGTCCTACGGTCGTCGTGTGACCCGTTGAAGCATTGGTGACCTGGCCAAAGCAAGCGGGCTGACCGTCCGCACGCTCTACCACTAAGACGAGATCGGCCTTGTCGTCGCGTCCGAGCGCACGGCATCCGGTCACCGTCGGTACACCCCGGAGGACGTTCGCCACCTCTATCAGGTGAGATCGCTGCGGCAGCTAGGCCTTTCCCTGGAAAGAATCCGATCGGCACTGTCCCGATCGGACTCGCTGCGCCCGATCTTCGAGGCGCAACTCGCCGCTCTGACCACGCAGGCCCGGCAGGTGGAGACACTGCGGTCGCGGATCGCCGCGCTGCTCGACGGGCACACCGCAGAGTCACTTCTGTCCACTTTGGAGTTGATGTCCGTGTACGAGAGCTACTTCACCGCCGACCAGCTGGCCGACCTGCGCTCCAGGGCAGCCGAGCTGGGCACGGAGGCCGTCGAGGGCCTGAAGGCGTCGTGGCTGGAGCTGGTCGGGCAGCTGCGCCGGCACATGGCCGACGGCACGCCCGCCACCGACCCGCGCGTCGCCGAGCTGTCGCGGCGGTGGGACGCGCTCGGCGCGAAGTTCACCGGGGGCGACCCGGCGATCCAGGCGGCGGCGCAGCGGTCGTGGGAGGAGAACAGGTCCGCGATCAGCACGCAGATCGAGTGGCCTGAGGACGACGGCCTGGTGGACTACGTGAACCAGGCACGCGCCGCCCGGTGACCCGTGAGTCGCCAAACGTTTCGCCGCAAACGCTGGTCCCCTAGGATTGCGGCTTCCCTCCACGAGCACGGGGACCTCGCGTGACGCAACCGCCCTCGCCGGACCAGTCGCCTGATGTCCGGAACAGCATCGAGAACAGCACCGCGACCGGGCCGGTCTTCCAGGCCGGATCGGTCCAAGGCGGGCTGCACTACTACAACGTGACCACGCCTGCTCCGCAGCCCACCGCCTACGTCGTTCACCCCGGCCCCGTCCGGCAGCCCTCGCGGGTCTGGCCGCACATCGGCAGGTGGTTCGTGGCGCTGCTCCCGTTGCTGATCTGCTCCACCGCGATCGCCGCCGCCGCCGACGCGGTCGCGGCGGGAACGAACATCGCGGTACGGCGCCTCATCGACGTCGCGATCCTCGTGCTGGGCGGCACCGTGATCGTCTTCTGGTCCGGGGTGTCCGGCCGGCGCGTCGTGCACCTGCTCCACCACGTTCTCGGCAAGGCGACGCCGAGCACCCTCATCGCACTGTCGACCAACGCGCTCGCCGTCCTGACCGGGTGCGCGTCCGCGCTGTGGCTGTTCGGGTTCACCACCGAACTGTTCGCAGACCCCGGCGATCCGCGCAGCCGCGGCGCCAACGGGGCCCTGGTGTTCCTCGCGTTCTTCGCCGTGCTCACCGGACGACTGATCGCGCTGCGCAAGCGTGGACTCAATTCACAGGTGGGTTCGGCGCAGACTCGGTAGAACTGGGGGTATGTCCGCTGATGACGATGCCCGCCGACTCCAGACCGCCAACCCGACCGGCTGGTTCGAAGACCTCTACGCGGAGGCCGAGGCCGGCAAGGCCTCCGTCCCGTGGGACCAGCCCCATCCGCAACCGCACCTCGTCGAGTGGGCTTCCGGTACCGACGGCGCCGGTCGGCGCGCGCTGGTCGTGGGCTGCGGCTACGGCCGCGACGCGGAGTTCCTCGCCTCCCTCGGCTACGACGTGGTCGCGTTCGACATCTCCCCCACCGGCATCGCCACCGTCCGGGCGCGCTACCCGGAGTCGAAGGTGGAGTACGTCGTCGCCGACCTGCTCGACCCGCCCGCCGAGTGGCACCACGCGTTCGACCTGGTCGTGGAGAACATGACCGTGCAGGCACTTCCCGTCGACCTGCACGCCCGGGCGATCGAACGCGTGGCCTGGCTGACCGGGTCGACGCTGCTGGTGCTCGCCGTGGCGCGAGACGAGGGCCCCGCCCCGGACGGCCCGCCCTGGCCGCTCACGCCGTCGGAGATCGAGGCGTTCGCCTGCGACGGCCTGACCGCGCGCTCGATCCGGCGCGATCACCCCAGGTGGGTGGCTGAGTTCGTGCGTTAACTGGCCATGAACTGGCCACTTATGACCGACTTCTGCCGCATAGCGTGAATCATGCTCGTTCGTCGGCTGCTCGCCCGCCTGCTCGACTGGCTCCTGGTGCTGGTCGTGGCGTGGCCGTTGGCCCACGAACCCGTGCTGGTGGTGCTCGGCGCAGCCGCGTACGACGCTCTGCTGCTGCGCTGGAACACCCTCGGCAAGGCCCTGACAGGTCTGCGGGTGGTGGGCCCCGCGTCCGGCCTCAGCCTCAGACGGGCGCTGGCCCGCACGCTCATCACGACCGCCCTCCCAGGCGGGGGCGTGGTGCTCGTGCTGACCGGTCTGGGCTGGCGGGAGCCGGCGCTGATGGCGGGCCTCGGCTGGCAACAGCCGTGGGTCGTCATCGGCGAGCGCGTCGGCACGGGGTCTGCGGGGTGGCTCGCCCCGCTTCTACTGGTGGGAGGGCTCGTGCTGCTCGTGCTGTCCGCGGTGGAGTCGCTGGATCTGCGCGGGACCCGGACGTGGCACGACCGCAAGGCGGGCACGGCGGTCATCGTGGCATCGCACCGGTGACCCGCGCCGCGGCGCATCTCTCCCGCACCGAATCGGAACACAATGTGCGCCGATCATGACAAGCGTGGACACTCTGACACTGCCAGTCCTGCGGCAGCGCACCCAGGATTCCGGGATGGAAACCGACCGCGTTGGCGTTGTTTCAGCAGCGTAACAGGGGGTTGAACGATGGCAGTCGAGTCCTCACCACCCCAGGTCACACCTGATGGCCGCGTCGAACTGAGCGACGTGCGTCCCATCGAGGACAGCAGGTTCTTCAACCCCGAGCTCGCGCCCGTGCCGATCAAGCAGCGGACGTGGACGACCTACAACTTCTTCGCGCTGTGGATGGGCATGGCCACCAACATCCCCAGCTACCTGCTCGCCGCCGGGCTCGTCGCGATCGGGATGAACTGGCTGCAGGCCTTCCTCACCATCACCCTCGGCAACATCATCGTGCTGGTGCCGATGTTGCTGAACAGCCACGCCGGTACCAAGTACGGCATCCCCTTCCCCGTGTTCGCGCGGGCGTTCTACGGCATTCGCGGGGCCAACCTCGCGGCGTTGCTGAGGGCGTTCATCGCGTGCGGCTGGTTCGGCATCCAGACGTGGGTGGGCGGACAGGCCATCCACATCATCGTCGGGAAGCTCGCGGGGACGGGGTGGAGCGCGGCTCCGCAGGTGCTGGGGCAGCCGTGGACGCTGTGGCTGAGCTTCCTCGCGTTCTGGGCGCTGCAGATGGTGATCATCTGGCGCGGCATGGAAGCGGTGCGCGTGCTGGAGAACTGGGCGGCTCCGCTGGTGGCCGTCGGCCTGGTCGCGCTGGCCGCGTGGGTCCTGACGCGGGCCGGCGGCTTCGGCCCGATCTTCTCGGAGCCGTCGAAGCTGGGCTGGGGCGTCGACTTCTGGAAGGTGTTCGCGCCCTCGTTGATGGGCATGATCGCCTTCTGGGCGACGCTGTCACTGAACATGCCGGACTTCACGCGGTTCGGCGGCGACCAGCGCAAGCAGGCCTGGGGACAGATCCTGGGGCTGCCGACCACGATGTCGTTCATCGCGCTGCTGTCGGTGATCACCACGTCGGGCACGATCGTGGTGTACGGGGAGGCGATCTGGGACCCGGTCGCGCTGACGGCCAAGTTCGACAACCCCGTCGCGGTGATCATCGGACTGGTGATGGTCATCCTCGCCACCATCTCGACCAACCTCGCGGCGAACGTCGTGAGCCCGTCCTACGACTTCTCCAATGCCGTGCCGAAGCTCATCAGCTTCCGGGTCGGCGGACTGATCACCGGCGTGCTGGGCATCGCGATCATGCCGTGGCGGCTGATCTCCGACCCTCGGGTCTACATCTTCGCCTGGCTCGGCTTCTACGGCGGTGTGCTCGCCGCCGTGGCGGGCGTTCTCGTCGCCGGGTACTGGGTGAGGTCGCGCACCCGGCTGGAGCTGGCGGACCTCTATCTGGAACGCGGGCGCTACTGGTTCAGCGGCGGCTGGAACTGGCGCGCTGTCGCGGCGACGCTCGTGGGCAGCGTGCTCGCGGTCGGTGGTGCCTACGGCGGGCCCTTCCCCGCCGACGGGCTGATTCCGTTTCTCAAGCCGCTCTACGACTACAACTGGGTGGTCGGTTTCGTCGCCGGCCTCCTGGTTTTCCTTGCTCTCAAGGAGAACACCGCAAAGGAGAAGACCAGGTGAGCAACATCATCCGAGCGGCGCTCGTCCAGCAGAAGTGGACGGGCGACAAGGAGTCGATGATCGCGAACGCGGTCGAGCACATCCGCAGCGCCGCTTCTCAGGGCGCGCAGGTGTTGTGTCTCCAGGAGCTCTTCTACGGCCCCTACTTCTGCCAGGTGCAGGACGCGGACTTCTACTCCTACACCGAGGGCATTCCGGACGGCCCCACGACGGAGCTGATGAAGGAAGTAGCCGCGCAGAACAACATTGTGCTGATCGTGCCGATGTACGAGCAGGAGCAGCCGGGCGTCTACTACAACACCGCGGCTGTGATCGACGCGGACGGCACGTACCTCGGCAAGTACCGCAAGAACCACATCCCGCAGGTCAAGGGGTTCTGGGAGAAGTTCTACTTCAAGCCGGGCAACCTCGGTTACCCCGTGTTCGACACCGCGGTCGGCCGGATCGGCGTGTACATCTGCTACGAGCGCCACTTCCCGGAGGGCTGGCGCGCGCTCGGCCTGGCCGGGGCGAAGATCGTGTTCAACCCGTCGGCGACCTCGCGGTCGCTGAGCGAGTACCTGTGGCGGCTGGAGCAGCCCGCCGCGGCCGTCGCGAACGAGTACTTCGTCGGCGCGATCAACCGCGTTGGCGTGGAACCGTTGGGCGACAACGAGTTCTACGGGCAGACGTACTTCGTCAGCCCGCGCGGCCAGCTGGTCGGTGACGCGGCGTCCGACACCGAGGAAGAGCTCGTGGTGCGCGACCTCGACATGGACCTGCTGACCCAGGTCCGCGACACCTGGGCGTTCTACCGCGACCGCCGCCCCGACACCTACGAGGGTCTGGTGACGCCGTGAGCACACTGATCCGCAACGGCCTGGTCATCAACGCGACCGGCTCGCACGCCGCCGACGTGCTGATCGACGGCGAGCACATCGCCGCCCTGGTGACGCCGGGCTTCGAGGTGCAGGCCGACGAGGTCGTCGACGCGGCGGGGAAGTACGTCATCCCCGGCGGCATCGACGTGCACACCCACATGGAGATGCCGTTCGGCGGCACGCAGTCCGCGGATACCTTCGAGACCGGCACGACCGCGGCGGCGTGGGGCGGGACCACCACGATCGTCGACTTCGCCGTGCAGCCCAAGGGCAGCTCCCTGCTGTCCACTCTGGACAAGTGGCACAGCAAGGCCGACGGCAACTGCGCCATCGACTACGGCTTCCACATGATCATCTCCGACGTGACCGACGAGTCGCTGAAGGAGATGGAGTCCTGCATCGCGGCCGGCGTGAACAGCTTCAAGATGTTCATGGCCTACCCCGGCGTCTTCTACGCCACGGACGGCGAGATCCTGCGCGCCATGCAGAAGGCCCGCGAGACCGGCGCCACGATCATGATGCACGCGGAGAACGGCATCGCGATCGACCAGCTCGTCGCCCAGGCGCTGGCCAACGGCCTGGGCGATCCGGTCCAGCACGGCCTGACCCGCCCGCCGGAGCTGGAGGGCGAGGCCACGTCCCGCGCCATCCAGCTGGCCAAGGTGACCGGTTCTCCGTTGTACATCGTGCACCTGTCCGCCGCGCAGGCGCTTG
This sequence comes from Lentzea roselyniae, assembly GCF_039537795.1. NCBI lineage: Bacteria > Bacillati > Actinomycetota > Actinomycetes > Pseudonocardiales > Pseudonocardiaceae > Lentzea > Lentzea roselyniae. The sequence goes on along the minus strand of NZ_BAABBE010000015.1, from coordinate 75,501 downwards.
ACGCGGTGACGGCCGCACGGGACACGGGCCAGAACGTGTTCGCCGAGACGTGCCCGCAGTACCTCTACCTGTCACTGGAGGACCTCGCCAGGCCGGGCTTCGAGGGTGCGAAGTACGTGGCGTCGCCTCCGTTGCGCCCCAAGGAACACCAGTCGTCGCTGTGGCGGGGCCTGCGGACGAACGACCTCTCGGTGGTCAGCACCGACCACTGCCCGTTCTGCTTCAAGGACCAGAAGCAGCTGGGCCTCGGCGACTTCTCCAAGATCCCCAACGGCATGCCGGGCGTCGAGCACCGCGTCGACCTGCTGCACCAGGGCGTGGTGAAGGGCGAGATCACCCGCGAGCGCTGGGTGGAGATCGCCTCGACCACCCCGGCACGCATGTTCGGCATGTACCCGCGCAAGGGCGTGATCGCTCCGGGTGCCGACGCCGACGTCGTGATCTACGACCCGGCGGCGACGCAGACCATCTCGTCGGAGACCCACCACATGGCCGTGGACTACTCGGCCTACGAGGGTTTCGAGGTGACGGGCAAGGTCGACACCGTGTTCTCGCGAGGCCGCAAGGTGATCGCGGACGGTGCCTACCACGGCTCGACGGGCCACGGCCGCTTCGTGTCCCGCGACCTCAACCAGTACCTGGTCTAGGAAGGATCATCGTGGACTTCGGCATCGTGCTGCAGACCGACCCGCCGGCGCGGGACGTGGTGGACGGCCTCCGCGCCGCCGAGGACTGCGGCTTCCGCTACGGCTGGACGTTCGACTCCTGCGTGCTGTGGCAGGAGCCGTTCGTCATCTACTCCCAGGTGCTCGCGGCCACCCGTGACCTGATCATCGGCCCCATGGTCACCAATCCGTCCACTCGGGACTGGTCGGTGACGGCGTCGCTGTTCGCCACGCTCAACGACATGTTCGGCAACCGCACGGTCTGCGGCATCGGCCGGGGCGACTCGGCCCGCCGCGTGATCGGCCAGAAACCCGCGTCCCTGTCGACGCTGGGCACCGCGATGCACGTGATCAAGGAACTGGCCGAGGGCCGCGAGGTCGAGCATCACGGCACGCCGGTGCGGATCCCGTGGGTGCGCAACGGAAAGCTCGAGATCTGGATGGCCGCCTACGGTCCGAAGGCGCTGAAGATGGTCGGCGAGCAGGCCGACGGCTTCATCCTGCAGACCGCCGACCCGGACATCGCCCGCTGGACCATCGGTTCCGTCCGGGAGGCTGCCACCGCCGCGGGCCGGGATCCGTCGTCCATCACGATGTGCGTGGCCGCACCCGCCTACGTCGGAACTGATCTCCCCCATCAGCGGGATCAGTTGCGCTGGTTCGGCGGCATGGTCGGCAACCACGTGGCGGACCTCGTCGCGCGGTACGGCGACTCCGGCGTCGTCCCCAAGGCCCTCACCGACTACATCAAGGACCGCGAGGGCTACGACTACTCCCACCACGGCAAGGCGGGCAACCGCTCGACCGACTTCGTGCCGGACGCGATCGTGGACCGGTTCTGCCTGGTCGGTCCCGAGTCCGCGCACATCGAGCGGCTGCAGGAGCTGAAGGAGATCGGCGTCGACAACTTCGCGCTCTACCTGATGCACGACGAGAAGGACAAGACCCGCGACGCCTACGGCTCCGCGATCATCCCAGCCGTGTAGCAGATCGGGGAGGGCGGGCGAACCACGCGTGCCCTCCCCACCGGCTCAGCCGCACGAGGTCTCGCGGCGGAAGTCCTCCGGCGCCATGTTCTTCTGCCGGTACGTCACCTTCCCGCCGGATAGATCGTCCAGCGTGAAGTCGAGGTACAGGGCCAGGTCACCGTGCAGCACGATGCGCGCGACGAGGATCTGGCCCGGCTGCGGCTGCTGGAACGGAACCCGGTCCACCGCGCCGGACGGTGTTTCACCGACGACGAACTGCTTGAGGTCCACGGGTGGCGAGAAGCCCACGTGCCACAGCCGCGGGTCACCGTCGTCGAAGATCTGCTCCCTCGGGGCCACGACCTCCGCGGTAACCACCGGCAGCGGCTGACAGCTCGTGTAGACGATCTCCACCTGCCCGGATTCGGTGAGGCGCACCGCGATGGGGTCGTACGGCGCCTGCGGGACGCACCCGCCGACGAGCAGGCCCAGCGCCACGACAGCGGCGACGAGGTTCCTCATCGGCAACCAGTGCTCCTTCCCCCGGTCAGCCACGCTAGTGCCCTCCTCCGATTCGGAGGACACGTTCGATCGGACTCGGCCAGAATGATCTGATGCCTGACGAGGTCGAGCCGCTGTCCGTGCAGAACACCGTCCACGGCGACGTGCTCGGTGACAACGTGCAGATCGGCTACATCGCCGGCGACTTCACCCTGCACCAGCACTCGGCCACGCGGCCTCCCGCGGAGTTGCCGCTCCAGATCGGTGTGGTGCCACAGCGCACGGCGTCCTTCCAGGCAAGGCCCGGCCTGACCCCGTCGCGGACCACGGTCCTGTCCGGCATGGGCGGCGTCGGCAAAACCCAGCTGGCAGCCGACCTCGCCCAGCGGATGTGGTCAGGGCGCGAGGTGAACCTGCTGGTCTGGGTCACCGCGGGCACGCGGGAAGCCGTCGTGTCCGCGTACGCCGAGGCGGCGGCCGAGCTCACCGGGCGCGACGACCTCGGACCGGAGAAGGGCGCGCGCAGGCTGCTGGAGTGGCTGGCGCGCACCGAGGAGCCGTGGCTCGTCGTGCTCGACGACCTCCAGGATCCCGCCGATCTCGCCGGGCTGTGGCCGCCGGGGGACGGGCTGGTGCTGGTCACGACCCGGCGCCGGGACGCGGCCCTGCTGGGAGACGGGCGGCAGGTCGTCGACGTCGGTGTCTTCAGCGAGCACGAGGGACTGACCTATCTGCAGGCCGTGCTCGGCGGTCAGCCCACGTTGCTCCACGGCGCGGCCGAAGTGGTGCGCGCGTTGGGAAGCTTGCCGCTGGCACTGGCCCAGGCGGGTGCGTACATGCTCGACGCGCATCTGTCGTGCGCGGACTACGTTGCCCGGCTGGGGAAGCTCCGCCGTGGGAACGCCGCGGACGAACACCTGACCACCATCGCCGCCACCTGGTCGTTGTCGATGGAGCAGGCGGAGACGCTGAGGCCGCGCAAGGTCGCAGGGCTGCTGCTCGACATCGCGAGTGTCCTGAGCCCCAACGGCATTCCGCTCGACGTGCTCACCGGACCGTCCGTGCGGGAGTACCTCACCTCGCGCACCGGGTACCGGCTCGACGAGGCCGGCGTGCGGGACGTGCTCGCCGGCCTGCACCGGCTGAGCCTGGTCACCCTGGACGGCGGCGAGGCCCGGATCCACGCCCTGGTGCAGCAGGCCACGCGCGACACGTGGAACGTCAAGCAGGAGAAGAGGTCTGTGCGGGCCGCCGCCGACGCCCTCGTGGACGCCTGGCCGGCCTTGGAAAGCATGGACGAACGCGGGCAGGTGATCCGCGCCAACGCCACGGCTCTGGTGGCAGCGGGTGGCACACACCTGGAGGGACGCGACACCCATCTGCTGCCGTTCAAGCTGGGCAGCAGCCTCGGCCTGTGCGGACTCGTGGCCGAGGCCAGGGACCACTTCGAGCGGCTGTACCACTCGAGCGTCCAGAGCCTCGGCCCGTACAACTACTTCACGCTGATCCAGCTCAGCAGCCTCGCCAAGTGGCGCGGCCGATCCGGTGACACGGCCGGCGCCTTCGCCGACTACGACCGGTTCTTCGCCGCCGCGACACGGGTGCGCCGATCAGATCGCGCCGAGATGTTCGCCGATGTGATGCGGGCACGCCACGATCGCGCGCGCCTGCTCGCCGAGACCGGTGACCTGACCGGTGCCATCGCCGAGCTCGAACAGCTTCTCTCCACCCACGTCGAGCTGTTCGGGCCCGACGACCCCGACACGCTGGCCGTCCAGCACGACCTCACGAACCTCCGCGGCCAGGCCACCCCCGGCAGTCAGCCGGCGGAGTTCGAACGGCTGCTCACCGACCAGCTCCGGGTCTACGGACCTGATCACCCGCAGACCCTCGCCACCAGGCACAACCTGGCGTGTGAACGCGCGGAGTCCGGCGACGTGGCCGGTGGCCACGCCGAACTGCGGCAACTGCTCACCGACTCGACGCGCGTGCTCGGTGCCGACCACCCCAAAACGCTGTCGACCCGGTCCGTCCTCCTCGACTGCGTGGGTCACCTCGGCGATCCGGCACGTGCGGCGAGGGAGTTCGAGCAGCTGCTGGCCGATCGCCTGCGAGTGCTCGGCCCCGGCCATCCGGACGTGCAGGCCACCCTGGAGGGACTCGCCTTCTGGCGGCAACAGGCCGTGCTGTGAGCCGGGGACAACGCCCGGCTCACGACCTCGTCACGCCACGTTCGGGTTGCGGTAGGACTTGGCGTCGCACTCCGGGAAGAGCGTGTCGCGGCAGACGTAGATCACGATCACCCTGATGTTGAACGTGTCGCTCGCGCCGACGTTCGACCAGGACGTCTGCGTGTTGCAGCCGCCGTGCCAGAAGCGCTCAGTGCCGGTCCAGCGGTTGTCGACGTCGATGTACCAGAACACCGGCTGGTTGTCGCACGCGAGGTCCCGCAGGTAGGCCGTGCCGATGTTGAAGCTGCGCGCGCCCGTCCAGTTGATCGATCCCCAGGCGCGCGCGTGCTGCGTACCGACGTCGTTGGACTCGGTGACGCTGTAGCTCGTGGCGGCGAGCGCGGGCGAGGTGCCGATCCCGACCACGGCGACGACCGTCGCCAGCAGTGCCAGGGCCTTCGTGAACAAACGCACGTGTTACTCCTTCCGAGTGTCACCCATTTGGGTGACCGAAGGGATCATGCACCGTGCCCGACCAAGATCCAACAGCTCGGTTCGAATCGTGATCATCTGCACTGTCCACAAGCGACAGGAGATCAGCGGACCGTCCGGGTCTGGCCATCCCAGTCAGCGGTCAACGCAGGCAGGAGCTCGGCCAGCTGCACCGGGTACACGGTGTCCTCAGTGGACTCCAGCTCCTCGGCGCTCCACCACCGGTGGCCGGAGATGGTGCTCTCCTCGACGTCGTTGAAGCCCGAGGTGTCGATGGCCGGATCACCGTCGACGCGGGCGTGGAAGAACCACTCCTCCGCGTCGAACGTCTCGCCGTCGAAGCTGAACACCGCGCGGCGGCGCCACACCGGTCCGATCAACGCGTCCGGCGAGAGCTTGAGGCCCGTCTCCTCGAAGGCCTCGCGGAGGGCCGCGTCGCGCAGCTCCTCGCCGTCCTCCACGCCGCCGCCGACGGTGAACCAGAAGAGTTCCTGGGGGCGCGCCGGGTCGAAGCCCTGGAACAGCAGCACGCGACCCGACGGGTCCGTCAGCACCACACGCGCGGACGGCCGGGGCGTGAGCATCACGGCGTCGGAGGGCGCCGCGGGTTCGGCGATCTCGAAGTACGACGGCTGCGGCGCGGTGCCGGACAGGCGCAGCCAGCGGACGATGCGGCGGCGGCGCTGCAGGAGCGTGTCGCGGACGGCGTCGTTGTGGACGCGGCGGGCCAGCACGACGCGTTCCTCGGCGTCGGCGAGCTCGAACGCCAGCGCGGGAGCGAGCGCCGAGCGGTCCAGGGCGCCCAGCAGCCCGGAGAGCTCGTTCTCGGCCAGCTCGCGGTCGGCTCGTGACGCCGACTCGGCACGGGAGGCCGCCGCCGACAACGCCGGGTCGAGCAGAGCGCGCGTCACGACGGCGCGGCGGGCCAGGGCGGCGTCCAGGGCGGCCCAGGCGGCGTCGGTGCGGACGTGCAGGCGGTCCAGGCGGTTGGCGATGGAGATGATCCAGGCGGCCAGCAGCAGCGAGACGAGGACGACGACCAGCGCGGTGGTCATGCCTCGCCCACCCGGCGCGGGTCGGCGGCGATGGCCGTCTCGTAGACGCGCAGGACCTGGCTCGCGACGACGGACCAGTCGAAGGCCTGCACGCGCTGCGAGGCGAGGTCGACGTACTCGGCGCGCAGAGCGGAGTCGCGCAGCACGGAACGGAGCGCGTCGGCCAGGCCGGCCGCGTCGCCGACCGGGAACAGCACCCCGGCCTTGCCGTCGTCCAGCACGCGGCGGAACGCGTCGAGATCGCTCGCCACCACGGCGGTGCCCGCGGCCATGGCCTCGGTCAGGATGATGCCGAAGGACTCGCCGCCGGTGTTCGGGGCCACGTAGACGTCGCAGCTGCGCAGCATCCTGGCCTTCTCGGCGTCGTCGACCTGGCCGAGCAGATCGACCCGGTCGGCGTACGGCCCGTCGAACGACGTCTCGCCGCGGCCCACGACCAGCAGCCGCAGGTCCGGGAACTCGTCGGCGATGAGGCCGAACGCCTCCCACAGGATCGGCATGCCCTTGCGCGGCTCGTCGTAGCGGCCCACGAAGCCGATCGTGCCGCCGGGACGCGGATAGCCGTCCAAAGTGGACGCCGAGGCGAAGAAGTCGACGTCGACGCCGTTGGGGATCTCCACGGCGTCGCCGCCGAGGTGCTCGACCTGGACGCGGCGGGCCAGCGCGGACACGGCGATGCGGGCGGTGACCTTCTCCAGGAACGGCTGCAGCACGCCCTGGAACGCCGAGAGCATCTTGGAACGCGGGGTCGAGGTGTGGAACGTGGCGACGATCGGGCCGTCGGCGACCATCAGCGCCAGGAACGACAGCGACGGCGCGGTGGGCTCGTGCAGGTGCAGGACGTCGAACGAGTGCTCGTCGATCCAGCGGCGCACCCGCGCGTACGAGACCGGTCCGAAGGAAAGCCGGGCGACGGAACCGTTGTACGGGATGCCGACCGCACGGCCGGCCGAGGTGACGAACTCCGGCAGCGACTGGTCGTCGTCCGCGGGCGCCAGCACGTCGACCGTGTGCCCGAGCGAGATCAGGGCGCGCGCGAGGTCGACGACGTGGGCCTGCACTCCCCCTGGCACGTCGAAGGAGTACGGGCAGACGATCCCCACCTTCACCGCGAGAGCCTCCTGGAGAGGGCGGCACGGCGGCTTTCCGGCAGGTCGGCGAGCCAGAGCTGTTGCAGCATGTGCCAGTCCGCGGGGTGCGCTGCGATGTCGGCGGCGAACACGTCCGCGATGGCCTGCGTCGCGGCCGCGACGGTGCTGACCTTGATCGGCGGGTGGATCCGGAAGTGCCAGCCGTCCTGGGTGAACCAGCAGCCGACCGGGAGCAGCGCGGCCCCCGTCGTCATGGCCAGGTGCGCCGGACCGGCGGGCATCAGGGTCTGCTCGCCGAAGAACGTGACGGGGACACCGGTCGAGGTCAGGTCGCGGTCGGCGAGCAGGCAGACGACCTTGTTGGCGCGCAGCCGTTCGGCCAGCACCGTCGCGGGTGGACGGTCGCCGCCGTTGAGCGGCAGCACCTCGAAGCCGAGGGTTTCGCGGAACTCCACGAACTTGCGGTACAGCGACTCGGGCTTCAGCCGCTCGGCGACCGTCGTGAACGTGCCGGAGTGGCCAACGAGCCACACGCCGGCCATGTCCCAGTTGCCGCTGTGCGGGAGGGCCACGACCGCGCCGGTGCCCTCTTTCAGGGCCGCGTCGAGGTTCTCCTGGCCGGACACCTGCGAGTCGCACTTCTCGTAGACGGCGCGCAGGTCCATCGACGGCAGGCGGAACGCCTCGCACCAGTACCGCGCGTACGACCGGAGCGAGTCGCGCACCAGGTCGTCCAGCTCGTCCTCGCCCGCCTGCGGCACGACCCTGCGCAGGTTCGTGCGCAGCTGCTCGACGCTCGCACCACCGCGCTTGGCCGCGTAGTCCGCGCCGAGCCGGAACAGCGCGCGGGCCCACGACTGCGGCAACAGGCGGATGAGCCGCCACCCGGCGGTGTATCCGAGCGTCGCGAGGTTCACGCCGCCTCCCGCGCCGACTTCGCCACGGCGAGGACGCGCTGGATCACGGTGGCCACCGTCATGACCGCGAGCAGCCACAGCGAGATGTCCATGAGGTGCGGCACGCCGAGCCCCTGCACACCGGCGCCGACGAGGGCGACGATGAACCGCTCGGCGCGCTCGGCGAGGCCACCGTCGGCGCTGAGCCCGGACGCCTCGGCGCGCGCCTTCACGTAGGAGATCACCTGCGAGGCCACCAGGCAGATGAACCCGGCCGCGGCGGTCCAGGTGCTGCCACTGGCGAACGCGTACCAGGTGAGCGCGGCGAACAGGGCCCCGTCGGCGATGCGGTCGCAGGTGGCGTCGAGGACGGCGCCGAATTTCGTGGGCCCCTGGGCACGGGCCATCGCGCCGTCGATCAGGTCGAGCAGCACGAAGAACGTCACCAGCGCGCAGCCGAGGAACAGCTGCCCGCGGGGGATGAACCACAGTGCGCTCGCGACGGCGCCGACCGTGCCGATCACGGTGACGACGTTGGGCGTGAGGCCACGCGCCAGCAGCCACGCCCCGATCGGATCGGTGACGCGCGAGACGGACGCGCGAGCGAAGATGTTCAGCATGGCGTGTCGCAGCCTAGCTGGACTGCCGAAACGCGCTGCTCGCGGGTGAGGCGGCACCCGCGAAGAGGCTTCCAGCTTCCATCGCCGCGGCCCGGACGAGCCCACGGCGAGCACACGCACGCCTGAAGATGACCCCCGAGAGAATCCCCCGCCCCCTCTAGCCGAGCCTGCGGTGATCCTCCGCGATCCGTTTCAGCAACGCCTGCAGCTCCTCCCCGCGCACCGCCAGCCGCTCCAGCCTGCCGAACAGCGCGAGGTACTCCCGCACGTCCAGCGGGTCGGTGATGGTGGCGTTGCCGGTCAGCACGCTGACCGTGACGACGCGCTCGTCGTAGATCTGGAAACCGTGCAGTGCCACCACGTTCGCGTCGGCCGACCACGGTACGACGCCGAGGCGGACGTTCGGGCGGCGCTGGATCGCGGCCAGGTGCTCGACCTGTTCCGCCATCAGCTCCGCCGAGCCCATCCGCCAGCGCAGCGCGCTCTCGGTCAGCACGAACACGAACTGCTTCGCGAGGTCGTCCATCCGCGAGCGTCTGATGCGCAGAGCGGCTACGGCGGCCTCCTGTTCGGACTGCGGCATCGTCCCCAGCACGATCCGCAGGTAGGACTCGGACTGCAGCAACGAGGGCACCAGGTTGACCTGGAAGAACCTCGATGTCGCAGCGCGTGCCTCCACGCGGCTGATCGTCTGCTGGTGGCGGTGCGCCCCTCGGTGCAGCACGACGCGGCGGGTCTCCGCCTCCGCGTGCAGCGACCTGGCGAGTTCGACCAGTTCGATGCGCGTCTCCCTCGTCGCGGCCAGCTCGGCGACGAGACGCTCCACGTCCGTGACGGACGGGAGCAGCATGCCGTTCTCGATCTTCGACAGCTTGGACTGGCTCATCCCGGTGGCACGGGCGGTCGCCGTGCCGGTCATCTTCGCCTCGGTGCGCAACCGGCGTAACTCACGCGAAAGCCGTTCTCTTGCTAATCGCGAACGCTCAGGTGCGGTCATGTTCGCACCGTAACCATCTGTGCACGCTCAGACGATCGGCCATCGGCGGGGACTTGACTCACCCTTGACACCTCCAGGTGGGTGATCTCACCTACCTGGAATCGCTTTGCGCTGGCATTTCGTCTCGACCGGCTGACGAGAAACACCCGAAAGTTGCAACGATGCTATTCCGTGCGAGCTGGAAACCCGCCTGATTGTCCCGCCCGGACAACGTGGGTGGTTTTTGTCACTCTTTTGTCCAGGAATTGGTACGGCTTTCAATCACAGCACGTGTTCGCTAAACGCCGCGTTTAGTCAGACGGACTTACGTCCGCGCAATACCGCGCGCACACTGAATCCGATGGCACCGAAGATCAGCACGAAACCGATGAGCCCGAGACCGGGCGCGTCGTCGTGGTGGGCGTACATGATGGCGCCGACGCCCAGAGCGACGACGAGAACACAACCGACCAAGGGCAGCAGCAGTCGAGGCATGGATCGACTATCACTCACCATCTATCGAAAGTCAATAGGCAGCGATCGTCAGTCGACAGCCTTCCAACCCTTCGCCAGCAGCTCGCGGGTCTCCCCCAGCAGCTGCGGCAGCACCTTCGTGTGCCCGATGACCGGCATGAAGTTCGCGTCCCCGCCCCACCGCGGCACCACGTGCTGGTGCAGATGAGCGGCGATCCCCGCGCCCGCGACAAGACCCTGGTTCATGCCGATGTTGAACCCGTGCGGCGCCGCCACGTGCCGCGCCACCCGCATCGCCTTCTGCGTGAACGCGGCGAACTCCGCCGTCTCCGAGAGAGTCAGATCCGCGTAGTCCGGCACGTGCCGATACGGCAGCACCATCAGATGCCCCGGGTTGTACGGGTAGAGGTTCAAAACAGCGAAGACCTCGGCACCGCGCGCGATGATCAGACCCGCCGAGTCGTCCAACTCGACAACTCGGCAGAACGGGCAACCGGAAGGTTCGTCACCGTCGGCCTTGCCCTCACCGCGGACATAGGACATCCGGTGCGGGGTCCACAAACGCTGCAAAGCGTCGGGGACCCCCACACCGTCCTGTTCGGAAAACTCAGGCGTCACGAGAGCAGTTCCGCCGTGGGCGAGGCGTTCTCCCGGCGCTGCACCCACTCCACGATCTGCTCGACGGCGCGCTCGACCGGAACGCCGTTGATCTGCGTGCCGTCGCGGAACCGGAACGACACCGCGTTCGCCTCCACGTCCTTGGCGCCGGCCAGGAGCATGAACGGCACCTTCTGCATGGTGTGGTTGCGGATCTTCTTCTGCATGCGGTCGTCGGACGCGTCGACCTCGACCCGGATGCCCTTGCGCTTGAGCACGTCGCGCACCGCGAACAGGTGGTCGGCGTTCTCCGAGGTCACCGGGATACCCATGACCTGCACCGGAGCGAGCCACGCCGGGAACGCGCCCGCGTAGTGCTCGGTCAGCACGCCGAAGAACCGCTCCACCGAACCGAACAGCGCGCGGTGGATCATGACCGGACGCACCCGCGCGCCGTCCGGCCCGGTGTACTCGAGCTCGAACCGCTCCGGCAGGTTGAAGTCGAGCTGGATGGTCGACATCTGCCAGGTGCGGCCGAGCGCGTCACGGCACTGCACCGAGATCTTCGGGCCGTAGAACGCGGCGCCGCCGGGATCCGGCACGAGCTCCAGACCGGACTCGCGGGCCACCGACGCCAGCGTCTCGGTCGCCTCCTCCCAGATCTCGTCCGCACCCACGTACTTCTCGGGGTTCTTGGTCGAGAGCTCCAGGTAGAAGTCGTCCAGGCCGTAGTCGCGCAGCAGGTCCAGCACGAACGTCAGCAGCGACTTCAGCTCGTCGCGGATCTGGTCGCGGGTGCAGAAGATGTGCGCGTCGTCCTGCGTCATGCCGCGCACTCGGGTGAGACCGTGCACCACGCCGGACTTCTCGTAGCGGTACACCGAGCCGAACTCGAACATGCGCAACGGCAGCTCGCGGTACGAACGCCCGCGCGACTTGAAGATCAGGTCGTGGAACGGGCAGTTCATCGGCTTGAGGTAGTAGTCCTGGCCGGGCTTGCGGACCGTGCCGTCCTCGTTCAGCTCGGCGTCGAGGTGCATCGCCGGGTACATGCCGTCGCGGTACCAGTCGAGGTGGCCGGAGACCTCGAACAGGTTGCCCTTGGTGATGTGCGGCGAGTAGACGAACTCGTAGCCCGCCTCGACGTGCCGCTGCCGGGAGTAGTCCTCCATGGCCTTGCGGATCACGCCGCCCTTGGGGTGGAACACCGCGAGGCCGGAGCCGATCTCGTCGGGGAAGCTGAACAGGTCCAGCTCCACACCGAGCTTGCGGTGGTCGCGCCGCTCGGCCTCGGCCAGCCGCTCCAGGTACGCGTCCTGCGCCTCCTGCGACTCCCACGCGGTGCCGTAGATGCGCTGCAGCTGCGGGTTGTTCTCGTTGCCGCGCCAGTAGGCGGCGGCCACGCGGGTCAGCTTGAACGCCGGGATGTGCTTGGTGGTCGGCACGTGCGGGCCGCGGCACAGGTCGCCCCACACCTGCTCGCCCGAGCGCGGGTCGAGGTTGTCGTAGATGGTCAGCTCGCCGCCGCCGACCTCCATGACCTCGCTGGTGTCGACGTCGCTCTTGATGTCGACGAGCTCCAGCTTGAACGGCTCCTTCGCGAGCTCCTCCTTCGCGGCGTCGACCGACTCGACGACGCGGCGGGAGAACCGCTGCGAGGACTTGATGATCTGCTTCATGCGCTTCTCGAGCGCCTGCAGGTCCTCGGGGGTGAAGGGCTTGTCGACCTGGAAGTCGTAGTAGAAGCCGTCCTTCACGGGCGGGCCGATGCCGAGCTTGGCCTCGGGGAACTGCTGCTGCACCGCCTGGGCCAGCACGTGCGCGGCGGAGTGGCGGATGACGCTGCGGCCGTCCTCGGTGTCCGCGGCGACGGCCTCGACCTCGACGTCGACCTGCGGGGTCCACGACAGGTCGCGCAGGTGGCCCTCGGCGTCCTTCACGACGACGATCGCGTCGGAGCCCTTGCCGGGGAGGCCGGCCTCGCGCACGGCCGTGCCCGCCGTCGTCCCAGCCGGAACCACCACGCGCGGCGGGTTCTGGGCGACTGCTGGGCGCGACTCGGACACGATGACTCCTAGCTGGAAGTTTGGGTTTTCAGGTCAGATGTTATCGGTGCTCAAGATGGACATGACGATCGCGTCGTAGAACTCGCCTTCCCAGAGGAGCGCGTCCCTCAGCCGCCCCTCTTCCCGGAAGCCGCACTTCTTGTAGACGTGGATCGCCCGGTCGTTGAACTCGTACACCTCCAGGTCCACCCGGTGGAGGTCCCGCTCGCCGAACGCGTAGCCGAGAACGTGCTTGATCGCGGCGGTGCCGTAGCCCTTGCCGAACCCGTCCTGCAGGAAGATCCGCAGGCCGGCCGACCGGTTGTGCGGGTTGATCGTGAGCACGACCTCGCCGAGGAACCTGCCGTCCTCGGTGATGGCGCGGGTGTAGCGGTTCGGGTCGTTCAGCGTCCGCTCGATGTACGCCTCGTAGTCCTCCAGCGTGAACGTGGCGTGCGACCCGGTCAGCTTCCTGACCTCGGCTTCGTTCGGCCCGCCGAGGAGCATCTGCGGGGCGAGCTCCTTGCGGAGCGGTACGAGTTCCATGGCTCTATCGAACCCCGTGACCGCAACCGGTTTCGGGCGGCGTTGGAACCGGACGCGCGGAGCCCGCGTCAGTTAGCTCGACCGGGTGGTTTCCGCTCGCGATTCATACGCAGCCCGTCTGAGTGGTTTTTCGGATGCGTCGCGCAGGACGGGGAGAGCAGTCTGTGTGCCCGGCCCCGCCCGCCGATAGGAGCACGCCATGCACGACCTGGTGGTCGAATGCCCGGTCCGCCTGACCGAGTCGAACCGGGACGAACTGCGCCTGCTGTACGCCGACCTCCGTGACCACTACGCGCGCCGCGACGCCCGCGACGGCACGCGCACGACGTTGCACTTCGTGTGGTCGGGCGTCCTCGATCCCGAGCTCTTCGGTGCGACCTACGCCGACCAGCGGCACATCTTCACCGCCTCACGCCCGATCCTGAACTCCACGCGCGACACCGCCGGGCTTCAGGAAACGAACAGGTGGCTGTCAGGCTCAGCTCAGCCGAACGGCGCATCGTTGAGGACATGAGCGAGCAGGGACAGGCGCCTCCACCGCCGGAGCCGCCCCGGGACAGGGCACAGAACGAACCGCAGGCGGCCCGGCCCGCACCGGACCAGGCAACGACCCCGCTGCCGGCCGACGCGCCGGCCACGCCCGGTCAGCAGCAGCCGACCGCCGAGCTTCCGGCCGTGCCCGGATCACAACCGGCCGATGCGCAGACAGCCGCGCCCGGACCGCAGTCAGCGGCCGAGCAGCCCGCTGCCGCCGGAGCGCCCGCCGGCGCGACACCCGCAGACACGCCCACCGCGGCACCCTCGGCCGGAGCACCCGCCGGCGCGACGCCCGCAGACACACCCGCAGCGACAGCCGCGGAGGCACCACCGGCAGCGGCACCGATCCCCCCAGCCGCGGGTCCCGGCAGGGTGCGGCGTTTCGCCGGCCACCGAACCACCCAGCTGGTCGCCGTGGGCCTGCTGGGCCTCGTCCTCGGCGGCGGCATCGTGGGCGCGGTCGCGGCCAACCGCTTCGACGACCACCGGGGACCCGGCCACGTCCGCGTCTACGAGCGCGGCGACCGCGGGCCCGACCGCGGTGACCGGGGTGACCGCTTCGAGCAGCGCGGCCCGTTCAGCGACCGCGGTGACCGCTTCGAGCGGTAACCCGACCGAGCGCACGACCCGCGTTTCTGCCCGAGTCCCCGACGACGCGGGTCGTGCGCTCCCCAAAACCAGGAACGCGCGTCACGGCTGGATTAGTCCCCCTCGTTCTGCCGTGCCGCGCGTTCCGCCCCAAGCCGTCACTGCGAAGCCTGTTGCGGCCCCAGCCGGATCGCCAGCAGCTGACGCCGCAGCACCTTCCCGGTCGCGTTGCGCGGCAGGTTCGGCACGACCACGACCTCACGCGGAACCTTGTGCCTCGCCAGCCGGGTCCGCACGAACTCGCGCAGCTCCCGCACGTCGATCCGCGCCCCCGCCACCGGCACCACGAACGCGCGCAACCGTTGCCCGTACTCGGGATCCGGCACACCGAGCACCGCCGCGTCGCGCACCCGGTAGTGCGTCATCAGCAGGTTCTCCACCTCGACCGGGTACACGTTCTCCCCGCCGGACACGATCATGTCGTCCTCGCGGCCGTCGAAGTAGAGCCGTCCGCTCGGGTCGAAGTGGCCGAGGTCGCCGGTCGCGACGAGGCCGTCGATGCGTTCCTTCTGCGAGCCGTCCGTGTACTCGTCGACGGTCAGCGAGCCGCGCACGAAGACGCGGCCCGTCACGAACGAGCGGGTGATCCGGTTCCCGTCCTTGTCGTAGATCCGCACGATGCAGTTGTGCGGTGGCATGCCGACGCTCGACGGTGCGGCCGCGAGGTCTTCCGGTGTGGCCACGGTGGCGACCGCGACCTCCGTGCTGCCGTAGAGGTTGTAGAGCACCGGGCCCAGCACCGCCTGCGTCCGGTGCACGAGGTCCGTCGACAACGTGGAACCCGAGCAGAACACGACGCGCAGGTGCGAGAGGTCGAACGAGTCGATCACGTGCCGGTCGAGCTCCATGATGCGCTGCAGCATCGTCGGCACCAGCACGATCGTCGTGCAGCGCTGGCCCTGCACCGACCACAGCGTCTTGCGCGGGTCGAACCGGCGTTGCAGCACCGCGCGCGAGCCCAGCGACATGGCGAGCGTCAGGTGCGAGTAGCCGACCGAGTGGAAGATCGGCGCGGCGATGAACGTCGACTCGCCGGAGCGCATCGGGATGCGGTCGAGGAAGTCCGACGCCGTCAGCACCGACTTGATCTCGCGGGCCGTTCCCTTCGGCACGCCCGTGGTTCCGGACGTCAGCTGGATGACGACTCCTGGTTCGCGCGGCGGTTCCAGCTCGCCGCGAGGCGCCTTGGCCACCAGCTGGTCGAGTGTCGGGGTACGACGGTCGAGCCCGTCGCGCGACCACGCGAGCCAGCGCGGGATCGACGGCG
Source organism: Lentzea roselyniae (assembly GCF_039537795.1). Lineage (NCBI taxonomy): Bacteria > Bacillati > Actinomycetota > Actinomycetes > Pseudonocardiales > Pseudonocardiaceae > Lentzea > Lentzea roselyniae. The sequence goes on along the minus strand of NZ_BAABBE010000015.1, from coordinate 59,952 downwards.
GCAGCTGGTGGAACAGCGGCGTGAACTCCTCGTCGTGGATGACGACGGAAGCGCGCTCACGTTGCAGGAGATCCAGAACGACCGGCGCGCCGAAGCCGGTGTTCACCAGCAGCACGCGGACGCCGAGCTTCGCGCACGCCAGCAACGACTCGACCATTCCGCGGTGGTTGCGGCACATCAGCGCGACGATGTGGGTGTGCTGCACCCCCAGCGAGCGCAGGCCCTGCGCGATCGCGGTGGACCGTCTGTCGAGCTGCCGGTAGGTCACCGAACCGCGTTCGTCGACGACCGCGACACCGTCCGGGTTCAACCGCACGGAACGGCGCAGCGCGGTGACGTTCGGCCCCCAGACCTTGACCTCTTTCAGCGCCTGGACGGACATCCTGAAGTTCTTGAGACTCACCATGCCCGCGGCGGACAAGACACGGAGTGAGTGCACCCGGCCCATGGCGTCGCGAAACACCTTGCGCAACCCTGGCATCAACAGCTCCTCGCGCTGCAAGTCCCCGAGGTATTCGGACGGTAACTGTCCGCAAGCCCCACGCCAAGTGTTGTTCCATGCGGAATTCGCATGACAACCCGACAACTGTACCTGCAAACGTTTTCACGTTGCCCGGTTCCCGCCCGAATCCCCGTCGACTGCTCCCGATGCGGGAGTCTGACCGGTCAGACCAAAAACCCCCGCAGCAAAGACGCGGTTCCGTCGAGGTGCTCGGCCATCGCCTGCCGCGCCACCGCCGGGTCTCCGTCCAAAATGGAGGCGATGATGCGCTCGTGCTGCGCGTTGGAGTGCGCGAGGTTCGGCTCGAGCAGCGGAATGGTGTCGAGCAGCTCGTTCACGCGCATCCTGGACTCCGCCACCGCGGCGGTGAGGGACGCGGACCCGGTCGCCTCGGCGATCGCCAGGTGCAGCCGCGAGTCCTTGCGCCGGTACTCCGCGAGCGTCGCGGTGGACGCCTCTTCCAGGCGTACTCGCAGCCCACGGCGTTCGGCGGACCCCAGAGAACGGCCCGCGGCGGCCTCGGCGGCGCCCGTTTCCAGGACCTTGCGCAGCGTGAGCGCGTCGTGGATGTCGCCGAGCTCCTTGCCGGGCGCGGACTTCGGAATCACGTCGTTGACGAACGTGCCGCCGTACCGTCCTCTGCGGGACTCGACGTAGTTGTTCTCCTGCAACGATCTGATCGCTTCACGCACGGTCACCCGGCTCACGCCGAGCCGGGTGGCCAGCTCCCGTTCGGACGGCAGCCGCTCACCCGGCGCGACGACGCCGAGCCGGATGGCCTGCATGAGCCGTTCGACGGTCTCTTCGAAAGCGTTGCCCGCCCGGACCGGGCGGAACAACGCCTCCTCCGCGTGCTCCATTAGAGCGGTGTCACGTACGCGCCGGCGATGCCGCCGTCCACCAGGAAGTTCGACGCCGTCATGAACGAGGAGTCGTCCGACGCCAGGAACGCGACAGCGGCGGCGATTTCCTCAGGTTCCGCGAACCGGCCGAGCGGGACGTGGACGAGGCGCCGCGCGGCCCGCTCCGGATCCTTCGCGAACAGTTCCTGCAACAGCGGCGTGTTGACCGGCCCGGGGGAAAGCGCATTCACCCGGATGCCCTCGCGCGCGAACTGCACACCGAGCTCGCGGGACATCGCGAGCACGCCACCCTTCGACGCCGTGTAGGAGATCTGCGACGTCGCCGCGCCCATCGTCGCCACGAACGACGCAGTGTTGATGATGGAACCCTTGCCGTTGGCCTGCATGTGCGGGATGGCGTACTTGCAACACAAATAAACTGACGTGAGGTTCACCTTCTGCACGCGCTCCCACGCCTCGATGCCCGTCGTCAGGATCGAGTCGTCGTCGGGTGGCGAGATGCCGGCGTTGTTGAACGCGATGTCCAGCTTGCCGTAAGTGTCCACAGTGGTCTGGAAGAGCGCTTTGACCTGCTCTTCGTCGGTCACGTCGACCTGGACGAACAGCCCGCCGACCTCGTCCGCGGCCGCCTTGCCCGCGTTCGGGTCGACATCGGCGACGACGACCTTCGCGCCCTCGCTCGCAAACCTGCGCACGGTCGCGAGTCCGATGCCGCTGCCGCCACCCGTCACGACGGCCACGCGGCCCTCGAGTCGCTGCACCATCTCTTGTTCTCCTGTCAGGTAGCGATGAAGACGTTCTTGACTTCGGTGAAGGCGTCCAAGGCGTCCGGTCCGAGCTCACGGCCGAGCCCGGACTGCTTCACGCCGCCGAACGGTGTCCAGTAGCGGACGGATGAATGCGAGTTCACAGACAGGTTCCCGGCCTCGACGGCCCGCGAGACCCGGATCGCCCGCCCGACGTCCCGCGTCCAAATGGAACCGGACAGCCCGTACTCGGAGTCGTTCGCGATCCTGATCGCGTCCGCCTCGTCGGAGAACGGCAGCACGACCACGACCGGTCCGAAGATCTCCTCGTGGACGGCCGGGTGGTCCGCCGGGGGCGTGAGGACCGTCGGCGGGAACCAGAATCCCGGTCCGTCCGGTGCTGAGCCGCGGAACGCGACCGGAGCGTCGTCTGGGACGTAAGACGCCACCTTCCCGAGGTGCGACGCGCTGATGAGCGGCCCCATCTCGGTCGCGTCGTCGCCGGGCTCGCCGACCTTCACGCCCTTGACCGCGGGCTCCAGCAGCTCCATGAACCGGTCGTAGACGCTGGCCTGCACGAGGATCCGCGACCGCGCGCAGCAGTCCTGCCCGGCGTTGTCGAAGACCCCGTAGGGCGCGGTCGCGGCCGCCTTCTCCAGGTCGGAGTCCGCGAAGACGATGTTGGCCGACTTGCCGCCGAGCTCCAGCGTCACGCGCTTCACCTGGTCCGCGCAGCCGGCCATGATCTGCTTGCCGACGCCGGTCGAGCCGGTGAAGACGACCTTGCGCACCAGCGGATGCGTGACGAACCGGTTGCCGACGACCGAGCCCTTGCCCGGGAGCACCTGGAAGACGTCCTCTGGGAGGCCTGCCTCGCGAGCCAGCTCGCCGAGCCGGATCGCGGTCAGCGGGGTGAGCTCGGCGGGCTTCAGCACGACGGTGTTGCCGGCCGCGAGCGCCGGTGCGAAACCCCAGCCCGCGATCGGCATCGGGAAGTTCCACGGCACGATCACGCCGACGACGCCGAGGGGCTCGTGGAACGTGACGTTCAGGCCACCGGGGACCGGGATCTGCTTGCCGAACAACCGTTCCGGCGCGGCCGCGTAGTAGTGCAGCACGTCACGGACGTTGCCGGCCTCCCAGCGCGCGTTGCCGATGGTGTGCCCGGAGTTCTCGACCTCCAGCCGCGCCAGTTCCTCGTTGTGCGCGTCGACGAGCTCCGCGAACCGGCGCAGCAGCCGCGCGCGATCACCGGGCGCGACGTTTCGCCAGGTCTCGAACGCCTTGTGCGCCTTGACGATCGCGGCATCCGTCTCTTCGAGAGAGGTGTGCGGTACCGACCGCACGACCTTCTCCGTGGCGGGGTTGATGACGTCAAAGGTCACGCTTTTCTCCTTGCAACGCCGACAAGCGCTTCGAACAGCCTCAGGTCTTCGATGTCCTGCTCGGGGTGCGACTGCACGCCGACGACGAACCGCGCGCCTTCCATCTCGACCGCCTCGACCGTGCCGTCGGGTGCCTGCGCGGTGACCCGCAGCCCGTCGGCGATCCGGTCCAGCGACTGGTGGTGATGGCACTGCACGTTGGTGTGGTCGCCCAGGATCGCGTGCAGCTGCGTGCCCGGAACGACGGTGATGTCGGTGTGCCCGAACACGCCCGGTGCCTCGTTGTGGCCCTCGATGTGCTGGTGCAGCGTGCCGCCCAGCGCCACGTTGAGCACCTGCATGCCCCGGCACACGCCGAGCACCGGCAGGTCGAGCTTCAACGCGGCCTCGACGAGCGCGAACTCGGTGGCGTCGCGGTCGGGGCGCGGTTCGCCGGTCATCGGGTGCGGGTCGGCACCGTACGTGGCGGGGTCGATGTCCGCGCCGCCCGCGATCACCAGGCCGTCCAGGAAACCGATGGTCTCGGCGGTCCAGGTGCCGACCGGCGGCAGCATGACGGGGTTGCCGCCCGCCTGCACCACGCAGTCGAGGTAGCCGCGGTAGAGCACGGCGGCTTCCACGTCCCAGAACCCGAAGCGCGTGCGCTCCAGGTAGGTGCTGATGCCGATGAGCGGCTTAGAGGCGCTCAAACCCGCGCACCTTCTCCCAGTCCGTGATCGCCGCCTCGAACGCGTCCAGCTCGACCTTCGCCGCGTTCAGGTAGTGGTCGACGACCTCCTTGCCGAAGGCCTCCCGCGCGATCTCGCTGGCGGCGAACAGGTCCGCGGCCTCACGCAGCGTCGTCGGCACCGTCGGCCGGTCCGAGGCGTAGGCGTTGCCGACGAACTCGTCCTCCAGCTCCAGTTTCCGCTCGACCCCGTGCAGGCCGGCCGCGATCAGCGCCGCGACCGCCAGGTACGGGTTCACGTCGCCACCGGGTACCCGGTTCTCGAACCTGAGCGACTGCCCGTGGCCGACGACCCGCAGCGCGCAGGTGCGGTTGTCCCGGCCCCACGCCACCGCGGTCGGCGCGAACGAGCCCTTCACGAAGCGCTTGTAGGAGTTGATGTTCGGCGCGAGGAAGTAGGTGAACTCCCGCAGCGCGGCCAGCTGCCCGGCGAGGAAGTGCTTCATCATCTCGGACATGCCGTGACCCTCGGCGAAGACCGGGTCGCCGTCCTTGGAGCGCAGGGACAGGTGGATGTGGCAGGAGTTGCCCTCGCGTTCGTTGTACTTCGCCATGAACGTGAGCGACTTGCCCTGCTGCGACGCGATCTCCTTGGCGCCGTTCTTGTAGATCGCGTGCTGGTCGCACGTCCGCAGCGCCGTCGTGTACCGGAACGCGATCTCGTGCTGACCGGGGTTGCACTCCCCCTTGGCCGACTCGACCACCATTCCGGCGCCCGTCATGCCGTTGCGAATGGCCCGCAGCAACGGCTCGACGCGCGCGGTGCCGAGCAACGAGTAGTCGACGTTGTACTGGTTCGACGGCGTGAGGTTGCGGTAGCCGGCGTTGAAGGCCTGCTCGTACGTGTCGTCGAAGACGATGAACTCCAGCTCGGTGCCGACGTACGCCTCCAGCCCGAGCGCGGCCAGCCGGTCGAGCTGCTTGCGCAGGATCTGCCGCGGTGAGGCGACGACCGGGTCGCCGTTCTCCCAGACGACGTCGCACATGACGAGCGCGGTGCCCTCCTGCCACGGCACGCAGCGCAGCGTCTCCAGGTCCGGCTTCATCACGAAGTCGCCGTACCCGCGGTCCCAGCTCGACATCGCGTAGCCGCTGACCGGGTTCATCTCGACGTCGACGGCGAGCAGGTAGTTGCAGCCCTCCGCGGAGTGCCCGAGGACCTCGTCGAGGAAGTACCGCGCCGCGCACCGCTTGCCCTGCAGCCGTCCCTGCATGTCCACGATCGCGACCAGGACGGTGTCGATCTCACCGGTGTCCACGGCCTCGCGCAACTCCTCGACGGTCAGCATCTGAGCGTTCCTCCAAAGGTATGTCTGCGAGCCATTGGCGGCACCATCTTGACACTTGTGGGTGACGGGCGCCACCCTCAACCACCGGTTAAAGGACTATTAGGAGTCCATATGGCCAAGCACGTCGAGTACGAGAAGGTTGGCAGCGACTACCTGGAGCACCGTCAGCTCAAACGTGGCGCGGCGGGCTGGGTCCTGCTCGCCGGGCTGGGTGTCTCGTACGTCATCTCCGGTGACTTCGCCGGGTGGAACTTCGGGCTCGCCCAGGGCGGCTGGGGCGGATTGCTGATCGCCACGGTCCTGATGGCGACGATGTACACCTGCATGGTGTTCGGTCTCGCCGAACTCGCCTCCGCACTGCCCGTCGCAGGCGCCGGCTACGGGTTCGCGAGGCGCGCGCTCGGCCCGTTGGGCGGCTACGCGACAGGCATCGCCATCCTGATCGAGTACGCCATCGCTCCCGCGGCGATCGCGGTGTTCATCGGCGACTACGTCAAGGCTCTGGGCCTGCTCGACGCCACGTGGCCGGTGTACCTGGCGTGCTACGTGATCTTCGTCGGAATTCACCTGTGGGGCGTCGGCGAGGCGTTGCGGGTGATGTTCGTGATCACCGGTGTCGCGGTCGTGGCGCTGGTGGCGTTCGTGGCGGGCATGATCCCGAAGTTCGACTCCGCCAAGCTGTTCGACATCGGCGACGGCTCGTTCCTGCCGATGGGCGTCACGGGTGCGTGGGGCGCGATCGTGTTCGCGATCTGGTTCTTCCTCGCGGTCGAGGGTGTGCCGCTGGCCGCCGAGGAAGCCAGGGATCCGAAGCGCGACATGCCGCGCGGCATCATCGCCGCGATGGTGACGCTGCTGGTGTTCGCGGCGGCGATCCTGCTCGTGGCACCGGGTGGCGCGGGCTCGAAGGTGCTGGAGGCGTCCGGAAACCCGTTGCCCGAGGCGGTCCGCGCGGCCTACGGCGGCGACAACTTCCTGGCGCAGCTGGTGAACTACGTCGGCCTGGCGGGCCTGGTCGCGTCGTTCTTCTCGATCATCTACGCCTACTCGCGCCAGCTCTTCGCCCTGTCCCGCGCGGGCTACCTGCCGCGCTGGCTGTCGAAGACCGGCAAGCGCAAGACGCCGTACCTCGCGCTGATCGTGCCGGGCACCATCGGCTTCGCGCTGGCCACGATCATGAAGACGGCCGACCCGGTGACGGGTGGCGCACGGCTCATCAACATCGCCGTGTTCGGCGCCGCTCTCTCGTACGTGCTGATGATGGTGTCGCACATCGTCCTGCGTAAGACCGCACCGGACCTGCCGCGTCCGTACCGCACTCCTGGCGGTGTGGTGACCACGAGCGTTGCGCTGGTGCTGGCCGTTGCCGCTGTTATCGCGACGTTCTTCGTCGACGAGATCGCGGCGGCCGTCACGGCGGGGATCGTGTTGATCGCCGTTGCCTACTACTGGTTCTACAGCCGTCACCACCTGGTGGCGAACGCGCCGGAGGAGGAGTTCGCGGCCATCGCGAAGGCGGAGGCCGAACTCGATTGAGCAAGCGTGCGTTGATCCTCGGCGGCACGGGCCTCATCGGCCGTGCCGCCGCCCGGCATCTGCGGGCGCACGGCTGGACCGTCGACGCGCCCGGCCGCGAGGTGGACCGCGAGGACCCGGCGGCGATCGCCCGCGCGCTGGGCGACGGCGCCGACCTCCTGGTCGACTGCCTCTGCTACACCGCCGAGCACGCCCGATCGCTGCTGCCGCTGGTCCACGACGCGACCTCCACGGTGATGATCTCCGCCAAGGCCGTCTACGTGGACGACGAGGGCCGGCACGTCAACTCGCCCTCACCGCCGCGGTTCGCGGGACCCGTGACCGAGGACCAGCCGACGATGGCTCCTGGCTGTTCGGACTTCCGCACCCGCGAGGGCTACGGCGCCAACAAGGTCGCCGCCGAGCAGACGTTGCTCGACAGCGGCCTGCCCATCACCGTGCTGCGGCCGTCCAAAGTGCACGGCGTGGGCAACAAGCGCCCGCTGGAGTGGTACTTCGTCGAACGAGTCCTCGCGCGCCACCCCGTGGTGGTGCTGGCCAGCCGCGGTGAGGGCACCGACCACCCGTCCGCCGCTGCCAACATCGCCGCGCTGATCGAGACCGCCGCCGCACGCCCGGGCCGCCGGATCCTCAACGCCGCCGACCCGGACGCGCCGAACGGCCTGGAGATCTCCCGGATCATCGCCCGCCACTTCGGCCACCACTGGCGCGAGATCCTGCTGGACCACGACCAGTCCGGCCGCCACCCGTGGCACCGCGTGCCGCCGTTCGTCCTCGACACCACCGCGGCTTCGGCGCTCGGCTACGAGCCCGTGGGCGACTACGCCACCACGGTCGCCGAGACGCTGGACCGGCTCAGCGGCAACTCACGTTCGAGCGCGCCATGGCAGGATCGGTCGGGTGAGTGACATTCAACGTGTGGGAGTCGTCGGTTCCGGCCTCATGGGCTCCGGAATCGCCGAGGTGAGCGCCCGCGCCGGCCTCGACGTCATCGTCGCCGAGGTCAACGCGAGCGCGGCCGAGGCAGCGCAGGGGCGGATCGCCTCGTCGCTGGCCAGGGGCGTCAAGGCGGGCAAGCTGAGCGAGGCCGACCGCGATGCCGCGCTCGGCCGCATCCGGTTCACCACCGACATCGGCGAGTTCGCCGACCGGCAGTTCGTGGTCGAGGCCGTCGCCGAGAACGAGCAGGTCAAGACCGAGGTCTTCGCCACCCTCGACAAGGTCGTGAAGGACGAGGACGCCATCTTCGCGTCCAACACGTCGTCCATCCCGATCATGAAGCTGGGCATGGCCACCGGCCGCCCCGAGCAGGTCATCGGCGTGCACTTCTTCAACCCGGTGCCCGTGCTGAAGCTCGTCGAGATCGTGCCGTCCCTGCTCACCGGCTCCACCACCCAGGTCCGCGCGGAGGCCTTCGTGCGCGCCACCCTGGGCAAGGAGGTCATCCGCTCGCAGGACCGCGCGGGCTTCGTGGTCAACGCGCTGCTGATCCCGTACCTGCTCTCGGCGATCCGCATGCTGGAGTCCGGCTTCGCCTCCGCCGACGACATCGACAACGGCATGGTGCTCGGCTGCGCCCACCCGATGGGCCCGCTGCGCCTCACCGACCTGATCGGCCTCGACACCACGAAGGCCATCGCCGAGTCGATGTACGACGAGTTCAAGGAGCCGCTGTACTCGCCGCCGCCGCTGCTGCTGCGCATGGTGGACGCGGGCCTGCTGGGCAAGAAGTCGGGCCGCGGCTTCCACAACTACGCCAAGTGACGCGAGAGGCCCGCTCCTTGAGCGGGCCTTCTGCTTGTATGGATCACATGCCTGGGGTGATGAACGACTACGACCGCCTCGCCGAGTCGTACAGCGAGTCGAACGAGACCGCCATCTTCAACGCCTACTACGAACGCCCGGCGATGCTCGCACTCGCCGGGCGTTCGTAGTAGGACGCAAGATCCTCGACGCGGGCTGCGGCGCCGGCCCCCTCCTCGCCGAACTGCGGGCACGAGGCGCCGACGTGAGCGGCTTCGACCTGAGCCGGGGGATGCCGGACCTGGCCCGCCGCCGCGTCCCGGACGCCGACCTGCGCGTCGCCGACCTGGCCGCCCCGCTCCCCTACGCCGACGCGGCGTTCGACGACGTCGTCGTGTCGCTGGTCCTGCACCACCTGGAGGACTGGGTCCCGTCGCTCGCCGAGCTGCGGCGCGTGCTGCGCCCCGGCGGCCGCCTGCTGATCTCGGTCGACCACCCGTTCGCCATGCACATGATCCACCGTGCCGAAGGCCGCCGCACCAACTACTTCGAGACCTACAACTACACCGAGACCTGGGACTACAGCGGTGAGCCGGTCGAGATGTCGTTCTGGAACCGGCCGCTGCACGCCATGACGAACGCGTTCACCGCGGCCGGGTTCACCGTCGCCGAGATCGCCGAACCGTTTCCGGTGCCGGAGGCCCAGGCGAAGTTCCCCGAGCACTACGCCGCACTGACGACGAGCCCGAGCTTCCTGTTCTTCGTGCTGACCGCCTAGACGGTGATCCGTGTGGCCGATGCCGTGGTGTTTCCGGGCGGAAGGTCTGGCCCGACGTCGCCGCTGACCATGCGTGCGGGCGAGGTCGCCGAACGGCGCGGCGCGCGCGTGCACCGGCATGTGTGGTCGGGAAAGCCGCCGATGCCGTGGGGGCCGCAGGTCGAACAGTGGGCGTGCGGTGAGGCGACCGCCGTGCTCGGCGCTGTCGGCGGCAGGCCGCTGCTCATCGGCAAGTCGCTGGGCAACGCCGCGGCAGCCGTGGCCGCCGAGCGCTCGTTGCCGTCGGTGTGGCTCACGCCGCTGCTGACCGAGCCTTGGGTCGTGGCCGCGCTGGGCCGCGCGAGCGTCCCGTTCCTGCTGGTCGGCGGAACTGCCGACAGGTGGTGGGACGGCACGCTGGCGCGCCGGTTGTCGCCGCACGTGCTGGAGGTCCAGGACGCCGACCACGACCTGCGCCTGCCCGGCTCGGACGAGGGGCTCAGCCGGGCGGTCGCCGCCGTGGAGGAGTTCCTCGACTCGATCGGCTGGCCCGGCTGAGGACGGCCGCGCTCAGACCGCCGCGAGCCGGTTCATCGAGTGCTCGATCAGCCCGACCAGCACGGTCTTCGACGACTCCCGGTCCCGCGCGTCGCACAGCACCACCGGGATCGCGTCGTCGAGGTCCAGCGCGTGCCGCACCTCGTCCACCGTGTACAGCTGCGCCCCGTCGAAGCAGTTCACCGCGACGACGAACGGGATTCCCCTGTGCTCGAAGAAGTCGATCGAGGGGAACGACGAGTCCAGCCGCCGCGTGTCCACCAGGACGACCGCGCCGATGGCCCCGGTCGCCAGTTCGTCCCACATGAACCAGAACCGGTTCTGCCCCGGCGTCCCGAACAGGTACAGCACCACCTTCGTGTTGATGGTGATGCGCCCGAAGTCCAGGGCGACGGTCGTGGTGTCCTTGCCCTCGATGCCCGCGAGGTCGTCGACGTGCACGCCGGCCTCGGTGAGCAGCTCCTCGGTCTTCAACGGCGGGATCTCGGAGACCGACCCGACCATGGTGGTCTTGCCGGTGCCGAACCCGCCTGCGATGACGATCTTGACCGCGGTGGGCACGGTCAGCTGGCCATCAGATCCCACGAACACCATCCAGTACGGCCTGCAGGAGATCCCTGTCGGGAATCTGGGGGGAGGAGTTCTGCACGATCACGTCACCGCGCTCGATGAGGTCCGACAGCAGGATCTTCACCACGATGAGCGGCACGTCGAGGTAGGCGGCGACCTCGGCGACCGAGAGCGGGCGTGTGCACAGGGCCATGATCTCGCGATGCTCGACCGTCAGCGACGTCTGGTCGGACGCAAACGCGGAGGCTCGGACCTGCGTCACCAGGTGGAGATCAGGCGCGTTCGGCCGGGTGCGGCCGCGCACCATGGCGTAAGGCCGCACCAGCGGCCCCGCGGCCTCGTCGTACCACCAGTCCTCCCGCGCGGTCATCAGCGCGACTCACGCGCCGAGGGGACTGTGGCGGTCTCGGCGCGCGGTGCCGACGAGAGGTACGTGCCCACGCGCTTGACCAGCATGTTCATCTCGTAGGCGATCATGCCCATGTCGGCGTCCTCTTCGCCCAGTACGGCCAGGCAGGCGCCGTGGCCGGCCGCGGTCACGAACAGGTAGGCGTGCTCCATCTCGACGATGGTCTGCCGCACCGCGCCGCCGCCGAAGTGGCGTCCGGTGCCGCGGGCGAGCGACTGGAACGCCGACGCCATCGCGGACAGGTGCTCGGAGTCGTCGCGGGACAGCCCGGCCGAGCGGCCGAGCAGGAGTCCGTCCGCCGACAGCACGACCGCGTGACGGGCGCCGACCACGCGCTGGATGAGGTCCTCCAGCAACCAGTTCAGTTCGCCGTGCTGGCTGGTGTTGTCCTTCATGACGAGGGGGCTCCTTCTGATCTCCAGTCGTCGGTCAGCCGCGCGTCACGGGTGCCGCGCTGGAACGCGGCGAGCCCGTCTCGGGTCCGCTCGGCCGACCTTTCGCCGGTCACCGGCTCGGCGTGCGGCAACTCCTCCGGCTGCATGAGCTGCGGCGCGAGGTTCTGCCGCTTCTTCCTGCGGGGAAGCGCGGGCTTCCCGTCCGGCGGGGCTACCACGGGGTTCTCTTCGTCCACGGATGCATCAGTTGCGGAAACGGCTGGGACGACCCCAGCGTTCAGTGCTGCCTGCACCTCGGGGGCGAGCGTCACGGGGAAGCTCGGGTGTTCCTCGAGATGGCCGTGGCGGTGGTCGTGGAACGACCGCACCGGCATCTGCGTGGTCTCGGTGATGTCGCCCGCGGCGCTGTGCGGGGCGACGATGTTCGGCGGCAGCACGCACAGCGCGACCGTGCCGCCGTAGGGTGAGTCGCGCAGCTCCACCTTGATGCCGCGCCGCGCGGCCAGCCGGGCGACGACGAACAGTCCCAGCCGGGACTCCCCCCGGAACGCCATCGTCTCGAAGTCCGGCGGGTTGGAGAGCTTCGCGTTGGCCTGGAGGCGTTCCTCCTGCGTCATGCCGAGTCCGTGATCCTCGATCTCGATCACGATCCCGTGCGGCACCGCGCTGGAGTGGACGATCACCTCGGACCGCGGCGACGAGAACGCCGTCGCGTTGTCGACGAGCTCCGCGAGCAGGTGGATGGTGTCGGCGACGGCGACACCGACCAGCGCGCGGTCCGGCACCGGGTTGACCCTGACCCGGACGTACTGTTCGGTCTCGGCGACCGCGGCGCGGATGACGTCGCTCAGCCGCACCGGCTTGCGCCACTGCCTGCCCGGCTGCTCTCCGGCGAGGATGATCAGGTTCTCCGCGTTGCGGCGGGCCCGCGTCGCCAGGTGGTCGAGCTGGAAGAGCGAGTCCAGCTGCTCGGGGTTCTCCTCTTCGCGTTCCAGCTTGTCGAGGATCTTGAGCTGCCGGTGGACGAGGCCCTGGTTGCGGTGCGCGATGTCGAGGAAGACCCGGTTCACACCCTCACGGGCCTGCGTCTCCTTCACCGCGGCCGCGACGGCCGTGTACTGGGCGGTGTTGAACGCGTCGGCGACCTGGCCGATCTCGTCGTTGCCGTAGTCGAGCGGCGGCATGTCGCGGTGGACGTCCACCTGCTCACCGCCGCGCAGGCGCGCCACGATGTGCGGCAGCCGTTCCTGCGCGAGCCGCAGCGTGTCCTCCCGCAGCGACGCGAGCCGCGTCACCAGCGCCCGGCTGACCAGGCGGTTGGAGATGCGCAACGCGAGCACGATGCCGACGACGACGGCGAGCAACGCGACGAGGCTGCCGACCAGCACGGCGGTGAGCCTGCTGTTGGCCTTGTCGAGGCCCAGGTTGGCGCCGTCCTCCGCCTGCTGGGCCGCGATCTGCACGAGCTTCTCGTGCACGGGACCGGCGGCCGCGCGCCACTGCTGCTCGGTGACCGCGGTGTCGCCGTTGATGATCCGGCTTTCGAGGTCGAGCAGCGTCCGGTACTCCGAGCTGGTGCGCAGCGAGTCGTACTGGCCGCGCGGCTGCTGCAGCGCGAACGGGATCGTGGCGTCGACGCTGGAGTGGTAGGCGCCGATGAGGCGCACGAACTCGACGCGCTCTGCCGGGGCGAACTTGCCGTTGAGCAGCCCGCGCGAGCCGATGGTGGCGCCGCGGGACATCCAGTCGGCGGCCTGGAAGATCGTCACGGCCTGGAGGCTCGCCTGGCCGGCTTCCGCGTCCGGCACGAGCCGCGCCTGGTGGCCGAAGAGCGACACACCGGCGTCCATGAGGCCGTTGTAGTAGTCGTACACCGCCTGCGGGTTCGCGGTGCCGGCCTTGACCTGCGCGCGTTGCTGCGGCAGCTCGTCCAGCTGCGCGTTCAGGGCGTTGATCCGGTCGACGACGTCCTGCGGTGAATTGCCCGAAAGGTCGGCGAAGACCTCTTTCATCCGGCGCAGCGACTCGTCGGTCTGCCCCTGCTGCCTGCTCAGCGCCGCGGCGTCCACCCCGGCGGCCCTGCTCAGCGCGACGAGACTCAGCTGCCGTTCCTTCTGCAGCCCCGCGAAGGCGTCCGCTGACGGAATCGCGGCTTCGCGCACGTTCGACGCGATCGAACGCATGTAGAAACCGTCGAAAACGGTGTAAGAGGAGAAAACCGCCCACATCACGAGCAAGACAACGCTTGGTACGACGACTACGCCGGCCAACCGCGACCGAATGGTCCGGTAGTTGGTCGGTGTGTAACCGCTCTTCTCGTTCACAGCGCTCTCACGGTCTCCTGTGTCCCACGGCTAGCGCTGCGGGTAACCCGAGTCACTCCATCGGCTGCAATAAGGTAACAAGTCGAGATCATCGTTACCCAATGACAGCGATCACACGCACTACGCGGTGGCAGGCTACCCAGTCGAGTGAGCGGCGCAACACCCGGTACGGGGGTTCTCACAAGGCAAGAACCCCCGTACGGGCTAGTTCCCGTGCCTGTTCCGGGGCCGCTCGACCGCGACGACGTTGTAGGTCGTGCCGGGCGTCGGCGGCGTCGTGAACCGGGCATTCGGCAGGTAGAGGCGCTTGCCGAACGCGGCGACCGTCGTCGGAACGTCGAACCTCGTGTCCTCGAGTTCCGCGGCGAGCGTGGCTCCATCGCGGCTGAGCGTGTAGCGCGCGAGTTTGTTCAGCCTGTTTTGCACCACGTACAACTGCCGTCCCTCACGCAACAGACCGTCACCATTGGTGAGTGTTTGACCGCTCAAATTGATGTTGATGGATTTGCCGGTCCTGGTGTCGACGTGGAACAGCTTTCCGGTGTTGCTCTGCACGACGATCAAGCCGCCGTGGAGACCGGTGACGATGCCGTTCAGGTTGACCGCGCCGGGCGTGATGACCAGATCGCCGGTCAGCTGCAGGGTCCGGTGCGGCTTCAGGTTGAGCGGCACCTCGTAGAGCACCGCCTTGCGCGAGTCGGTGAACCACGCCGACCTGTCCGTCAGCACCACGTCGTTGACGAACGTGTCCGTGGTCGCGAACTGGAACTTGGCCAGCAACGCGCCTGTGCGGGTGTCGTAGACGCGTGCGTCGCCACCAACACCACCAGCGACCCACAACCTGCGCTTGTCGTCGACCTTCATGCCGAGCGACGGCGTGCCCGGCCCCTTGGCGAGCACCTTGCCCTTGCCGGTCCGCAGATCCGCCGCGTAGATCGACCCGTCGGCCCGCGAGCCGAAGTAGGCCGTGACGCCGCTGATCGCGATGCCTTCCGGTTGCCACCCGTTGGGCAGGGAGAACTCCGTCGGGAATGGTTTGGACGCGTCTGCGGTGGCCGGCGCGGCCGCGGTGAGCGTGACGCCCAGGACCGCCGCGAGCAGGACACCGAATCTGCGGTACATGCCGCCTCCTTGCCAGAGGACCTGTCTCGGATTGGGGTGCGCCCCCGATCTTTCTCCCCCGAGGCGGGCGAACCGGAGTTTTCTCAGGAACCCGACATGCGCCCAGGTGGCGAGTGCCTCGAAGGCGGTGAACCAGATCTTCCCTTGAGGTTGTTCAGCGCACCGACGGCCTCACAGCTCGGCGGCGGCCTCGGCGATGAGCTCCAGCGACTCGCCGGGATCGAGGGCGAGCCGCTGCAGTTCCGCGAACCGATGGGCACACTGCTCGGTCAGGCCCGGATCCTCGACGTACTCGCCCTTGATGAACGTCTCCAGGTACACCACGTCGTTGTGCTGGCGGTGCGGGAAGCTCAGCAACGTGAACGGCGAGCCCATCGCCGGATACGCCCCGGCGCCGCGCGGCACCACCTGGACGCTCACCGCCGGGTGTTCGCTGACCTCCATCAGGTGCAGCAGCTGGGCTTTCATCACGCGCGGCCCGCCGACCACCTGCCGCAGCACCGCTTCCGGGAAGACCGCCTGCACGACGAGCGGATCCTTGTCGTTCAGGCGCATGGACCACGCTTCCCGCGCCGTCGCGAGCCGCGCCGTGCGGACCGGGTCGTCGGTCTCCAGCGCGGCGTGCGTGTAGCCGGAGAGCTGAAGAACCGCGGGCACGAGATCCGTCGTGAACACGCGCAGCGAGGTCGACTCGAACACGAGATTCGCGAAGTCCGCGGCCGGATCAAACGGCACCGTGTTGTTGAGCGCGCGCATCCGCACCTGTTCCGCGTACTGCGCCTGCAACACCACGGCCTGCCATTCCGGAGTGGGCACCTTGTAGACGTAACCGAGCGCCATCACGTCCACCGGCGCCGAGGGCTGCACCGCGTTCTCCATCATGGACAGCTTGGCGCTGCTGAAGCCCACGCGCTGCCCGGCCTCGGTGAGGCTGAGCTGCCGCTCGTTGCGCCACCCGGCCAGCTGCCGCCCGATGGCGCGTTCGAGCGTCGTGGCCCGGAAATCCTTCGGCATGACGCGAAGGATATGACCAATTCGGATTACCGAATGGGACCACCCGGTGTGGACAACCCTTTAACGGGGACGCACCCCGTTAATCGGGCACCTATGGCGTTGAATGCGCTTATCGCATTGTTAGCGTTTCGTGCGCGCATGAGCACGCACGAGCTCATGGAACCGGAACGCGTCATCGCCGACCTCGGTCAGCAACGACTTCTCGACCAGGTCGTCCAGCGCGTCCTCGACGTCGCACTCGTGCTCCCCCGCGATCGCCGCCGCCACCGGCACGTCGAACGTCTCCGGCTGCCACGCGCACAACCGGTAGAGACGCGCCTGCCGTTCCGGAAGCTCCACATAGGACTGATCCAGCAGGTGCTGGATGCGCCCGTCGTCCGCGAGCGGTCCGAGCTCGATCTCCTGTGCCTGCGGGATGTTCAGCTTCCTGCGGCTGGTCACGACGACAGTCCCGGACGCGGGCAGCAGCCGCGTCACCTGCTCGGCGGAGTCCGCGTTGTCCAGCAACAGGGTGAACTGCCGCCGCACGACGAGGCTGCGGAACACCGCCGCCCTCTCGTCAGCGGCCACATCGCTCAGCCCGAACGCGCACAGCAGATCCCCGAGCCGCTCGCGCACGGCCAGATCCACGTACAGCGGATCACCGCACCCCTTGTCCTGCAACCACTTCAGCGCCAGCGCGGTCTTCCCCACTCCGCACGGCCCGCTCAGCACCGTCACCCCACCGGCCCTGATCCGCGCCAGTTCCTCGGCCCTGCCGACGAAGTGCCGCGGCGCGACAGGCGGCCGGAACTGCGGTGGCACGCCGTTCCTCCCGCGGTGCCGGACCGCCCCCGTGGTGGTCCCCGTCAAAACGTCACTCATCACCCGTACCTCCCCAACACGTTGAAGTTACGGGCTTTCGCCTTCCTGCGTCAGACGGCCATCGAGTGATCGCACGCGAGTGCGGCACCCGTGCTGGAAGTCGCCGTCCTCACCTGCCGCCCGTTGATGATGATCTTGCACGTGAGCTCGCCCTGCACGCCCTCGAGCCTGATCGCCACCCGCCCCTTGCGCGCCCCCATGCGTTCGAAGGGCAGGGCGGGATTGCGCAGGGTTCTTTCCTCCTCACCGGGAAACGTGTAGGTCAGGTGGTCCGTGGTGCCCGTTCCCTCGACCACCACGCGGATGTGGGGCGCCGTCGCGCAACCGGTGCTGCCGGCGAGCAACAGGCCCATTAGTAAGGCGGCGGTCTTCATGGCGGTGACGGTAGGAAACGCGACAGTGCGCGGGCATCAGCCTTAAGGCTCAAGCGGTATCAGCCATCAGACTGACAACCCGAGATTGCGCAAACACTCTTCCAGACGCAGCCGTTCGATATCGCGATCCACACCTTCGGGCAGAGAACGCAACCGGTGCTCGACGTCCAACGCCGCACAAGCCTGGATCAGCAGCTCGTCGTACGCCTGACGAGCCCCGATCCGTTTGATCGCCGACGTCCCCGGCGGGAAGCACGACAGCACGCGGCGCACGCGGCGAAGGTCGGCCGCGATGCACTCGATCGGCGGGTTCCCGGCGACGAGGGCGGGGCGGCGCAGCTTGCGCAGAGCGCGCGGCAGGTTGACCACCGCCCAGAACAACGCACTGGGCGCTACCGCGGCGATGGCGAACAAGACCACGTTGCCCGCAACGGATTGGGGCATGCGTCCACGTTACCCCGCTTGCAGCGCCAGGAAGAGGTCCACGCGCGCCTCGAACTCGGCGAGGTCGACGCCGAGCAGTTCCTCCACGCGCCCGACCCGGTACCGCAGCGTGTTCACGTGGACGTGCAGCTTCGCGGCCGCCGTCGTCCAGGAGCCGGAGCAGTCGAGGAACACCTTCAACGTGCCGACGAGGTCCGAGCCGTGCTCGGCGTCGTAGTCGAGCACCGGGCCGAGCAGGCGGCGGCGCAACGACGTCCGCAGCTCCTCCGGCACGCCCGCGAGCAGCAGCTGGTGCAGTGCGATCTCCTCGCCCGCCACCACACACGTGCGGCCGCCGCGCCGTTCGCCCAGACGACGCGCGTGCGTTGCCTCCTCCGCCGCGCCGCGCAGTCCGCGGGACATGACCGGCGAGCTGATGCCGACGAGCACGCGTGACGAGCCGAGGCCCGGCTCCATCACGCGCATCGCCTCACGCACGTCGTCCGGCACCGAGTCGTCGGCCTTGGCGATGCAGTAGACGGTGTCGCCGACGGGAGTGACGAGCGCCTGGGGCAGCGCCTCCTCCAGCACGGCGGCTGCGAGATCGGCGCGCTGGTCCGACGTCATCGCGCTGATGACCCGCAGCCGGACGTTCTCGAGCCCTGCCGCCGTCAGCCGTGACTCGACGTCGGAGGAGCCGCTCAGCACCGCGGAGAGCAGGGGTGCCGCGGTCCGGTTCTCGATCTGACGGCCCTGTGCCTGCCGCAGCCGTTCCAGCGCGACCAGGGAAGCGAGCTCGGCTGCGGCCTCTTGCTGCGGCTCCCCGCCCACGACGAGGATCCAGCTGGTGAGCCGGTTGCCGCCGCGCTCGGAGACGGGCACGAGCGTCATGCCCCTGACCGTCTTCGGGAGCCGGTCGGCCTGCAGGAACTCCTTCACCAGCGCGACCCGGTCCTGCAGCTCCCCGCCCGCGACCACCCGGCCGGTCGTCGACAGGACCCAGCACGGCGCGCTCAGCTCGTGGCCGCCCGCCAGCAGCAACGCGGGCAGGCCGGAGCCCTCCGCGACGACGTTCAGCAGGCGGCGATGTCTCGAGAGGCCGACCAGTTCCATCGACAGGCGCTCGGTGATCGTCGCGAACGACAGGTCGACCGGCACCTCCAGCAGCGGCACGTGGTGGCGTTCGCAGGCGGCGACCAGGTCGACCGGCAGGGCGCGGTTCTCGGTCTCGGAGGCGGCCAGGCCGGCGACCCGGGCCGAGGCGAGGGAGCTGACGAACCTCTCGGAGTCCTGCGGGCCGTGGTGCCAGAGCAGGCCGGACAGCACGAGCTCGCCGCCGGACAGGTACCGGCTGGGGTCGGGCAGCTCCGTTCCGTACACACGCGTGACCGTACGGTCGAGCTGGTCCTCACCGGTGTGCAGGCTCAGGCGCAGTTCCGGCATCTGCAGCAACGTCCGCAGCAACAACATGGGAGGTCACTTTCGTCCATTCGTGTTTGTAGGAAAGCACAAATTCGTTACGTGTAGGAGCCTGCTGATTCATGTGTCCCGGCCGTAGCAGCGCGGTGGGGCAGGTCTGTGTACTGGCTCACAACCAGATGGGAGGGCGAGTGACGATCTCCACGCACGTGCTGGACGCGGCACGAGGCAGGCCGTTCGCGGGCATCACCGTGTCGCTGCAGCGCCGCGACGGGACCGAGGTGAGTTCCGCTGAGACGAACGCCGACGGCCGGATCACCGGATGGGGTGATGGCCTGGAGGCGGGGGTGTACCGGCTCGTCTTCGACACCGCGGAGGCGGCGCCGTTCTTCCCCGAGGTCGTGCTCACGTTCGACTACTCCGATCCGGAGCAGCACTACCACGTGCCGCTGCTGTTGTCGCCGTTCGCCTACTCCACCTACCGAGGTAGCTGACGATGGACTTCCTTCGACCGGAAACGCTTGCGGAGGCGTTGGAACTCAAGGCCTCCCGGCCTGACGCGGTGCCGATCGCCGGTGGCACCGACGTCATGGTGGAGCTCAACTTCGACCACCGCAGGCCCGCCGCGCTGCTCGACCTGACGCGGATCGCCGAGCTGCGTGAGTGGACCGACGGGCTGCGGGTCGGCTCTGGCGTGCCGTACGTGCGGATCATCGACGAGCTGGGCTCCCAGCTGCCCGGCCTCGCGATGGCCGCGCGCACCGTCGGGTCGCCGCAGATCCGCAACCGGGGCACGGTCGGCGGCAACCTCGGCGCGGCCTCCCCCGCGGGAGACACGCACCCGGTGCTGCTGGCGTCCGACGCGGTCATCGAGGTCGCCTCCGTGCGCGGCACGCGGATGATCCCGGCTGCCGACTTCTACCTCGGGGTGAAGCGGAACGCCCTGGAGCCGGACGAACTGATCGTGGCCGTGCACCTGGCACCTGCCAAGGGGCCACAGCAGTTCTCCAAGGTCGGCACGCGCAACGCCATGGTGATCGCGGTGTGCTCGTTCGCGATCTCGCTGTTCCCCGCGGAGAACAGGGTCGGCGCCGCGGTCGGTTCCGCCGCTCCGACGCCGCGCCGGGCGCACGAAGCGGAGGAGTTCCTGGCCTCCGAGCTGGACTTCTCCACGCCGCAGCCGTTGCTGGACTCGGTGAAGCGGCGGTTCGGGGAGCTGGTCTCCGAGGCCGCGTCGCCGATCGACGACGTGCGCGGGTCGGCGGCGTATCGCAAGCACGCACTGGCAGTGATGGCTCGCCGGACTCTGGGCTGGGCCTGGCAGGAACTTCTCAGCCAAAAGAATGGTGGCGGTGAGCGGACATGCGCGTGAACGTGAGGGTCAACGGCGAGCAGCGCCAGGCTGACGACGTCTGGGAAGGCGAGTCGCTGCTGTTCATGCTGCGCGAGCGGCTCGGGCTGCCCGGTTCGAAGAACGCCTGCGAGCAGGGCGAGTGCGGCTCCTGCACGGTGTACCTGGACAACGTGCCGGTGTGCGCGTGCCTGGTCGCGGCGGGGCAGGCGCAGGACAGGGAGGTGCGCACCGTGGAGGGGCTCGCCGACGGTGACGCGCTGGACCCGGTGCAGGAGGCGTTCGTCGAGGCGGGCGCGGTGCAGTGCGGGTTCTGCACGCCCGGTCTCGTGGTGGCCGCGCACGACCTGCTGGACCGCGTGCCGTCACCGTCCGATCCGGAGATCCGCGAGGCGCTCGCCGGAAACCTGTGCCGCTGCACGGGCTACGAGAAGATCCTGGACGCCGTGCGATTGGCGGCGTCGCGCCGATGATCGTCCTCGACCGCTGTGCGGTGTCCACCGTGGATCCGGCCGGGACCGAGCACGCCTCGGGGCACGTGGTCGTGTCCGAGGGGCGGATCGTCTCCGTCGGTTCCGGCCCGGCGCCTCGGCCGTACGAGTCGCACACCTACGTCGACGCGTCGTCGTGCCTGGTGACGCCCGGCCTGATCAACACGCACCACCACCTCTACCAGTGGGCGACGCGCGGGCTGGCCCAGGACGCGACGCTCTTCGAGTGGCTGACCACGCTGTACCCGGTGTGGCGCGGGCTCGACGACTCGGTGACGCACGCGGCGGCGTCCGCCGGTCTGGCGAAGCTGGCGCTGACCGGCTGCACGCTGGCCGCTGACCACCACTACGTGTTCCCGTCCGGCGGTGGCGACGTGTTCAACGCGCTGGTGTCGGCGGGCCGGCGGATCGGGATCCGGCTGGAGGCGATCCGCGGGTCGATGGACCGCGGTCAGTCCGATGGCGGGTTGCCGCCGGACAACCTGGTCGAGGACACCGAGGCCGCGTTGGTCGCGACGGAGCAGGCGATCGGTGACTACCACTCCACCGCCGACGACGCCCTCGTCCGGGTGGCGGTCGGGCCGTGCTCGCCGTTCTCGGTGTCGCGCGAGCTGATGACCGGAGCCGCTGCACTGGCGCGGCGGCACGGCGTCCGGCTGCACACGCACCTCGCCGAGACGCTGGACGAGGAGGAGCAGTGCCTGGCGGAGAACGGCTGCACGCCGACGGAGTACGCCGAGCAGCTCGGCTGGCTGGGTCCGGACGTGTGGCTCGCGCACACAGTGCACCTGTCCCAGGACGCGGTGAAGCGGCTCGGCGCGACTTCCACGGGTTCCGCGCACTGCCCGACGTCGAACGGGCGGCTGGGCACCGGGATCGCGCCGGTGCGCGACCTGCTCGACGCGGGAGCACCGGTCGGTCTCGGGGTGGACGGCGCCGCGTCCAACGAGGACGGTGGGCTGAGCGTCGAGCTGCGTGCGGCGTTGCACCAGGCCCGGCAGCGGGGCGGGCCGCGGGCGCTGGACGTCCGGCAGGCGTTGTGGATGGCCACGATGGGTGGCGCGCGGTGCCTGGGCCGCGACGACGCCCTGGGTTCGATCGAGCCGGGCAAGGTGGCGGACCTCGCGGTGTGGGATCTGTCCGGAATGGACTACGCGGGGATCGCCGACCCGGTGGCGGCTCTGGTGCTGGGCACTCCCCCGCCGTTGAAACTGTTGATCGTGGGCGGTGAGGTCGTCGTGCGGGACGGGGTTCTGCTGACGGCGCCGACCGACGAGCTGGCGCGTGACCTCTCGGCCGCCAGCCGGAAGCTTCAGGAGGCAGCGCGATGACCCTCACTCCCGCCGAACTCACCTCCGCGGTGTCGGGTGGCATCGGGACGTCGCCGCAGCGCCCGGACGGCAACCTGAAGGTGCGCGGCGAGTTCGCCTACGCGTCCGACCTGTGGCACGAGGACATGATCTGGGGCGCGACCCTGCGCTCGCCGCATCCGTACGCGCGGATCGTGTCGGTCGACCTGACCGAGGCGTTGAAGGTGCCCGGCGTGTACGCGGTGCTGACGCACTCGGACGTGCCCGGCCGGAACCTGTACGGGTTGGAGCACAAGGACCAGCCGGTGCTGGCGGTCGACGTCGTGCGCTACCAGGGTGAGCCGATCGCGCTGGTCGGCGCCGACCACCCGGAGACCGCGCTCCGCGCGATGAAGAAGATCGCCGTGGTCTACGACGTGCTGGAACCCGTGGTGGACATGGAGACCGCGGTCGACGACACCCCGTTGCACCCCGGCGGGAACCTGGTGCGGCACGTGCCGATCCGGCGTGGCGCGCAGGACCTCACCGCCGACGTCGTGGTCACCGGGCGGTACGAGGTCGGCATGCAGGACCAGGCGTTCCTCGGGCCGGAGTCCGGGCTCGCGGTGCCGGCGGAGGACGGGTCGATCGACCTGTACATCGCCACGCAGTGGCTGCACGTGGACCGCGACCAGGTGGCATCGGCGCTGGGACTGCCCCTCGACAAGGTGCGGCTGACGCTGTCCGGTGTCGGCGGTGCGTTCGGTGGCCGTGAGGACCTGTCGATGCAGGTGCACGCCTGTCTGCTGGCGCTGCACACCGGCAAGCCGGTGAAGATGGTCTACAACCGCGAAGAGTCGTTCTACGGGCACGTGCACCGGCATCCGGCCGTGCTGTACTACGAGCACGGCGCCGACCACACCGGCAAGCTGGTCTACGTTCGCGCGAAGATCTACCTCGACGGTGGCGCCTACGCCTCCTCCACTCCTGCTGTCGTGGCCAACGCGGCGACGCTCGGCGTCGGCCCGTACGAGGTCGACAACGTGACCGTCGACTGTTACGGCGTCTACACGAACAACCCGCCGTGCGGTGCGATGCGCGGATTCGGTGCTGTGCAGGCAGGTTTTGCCTACGAGTCCCAGATGGACAAGCTGGCGGAGGCGCTGGGCATGTCGCCGGTCGACGTGCGGGTGCGCAACGCGATGACCGAGGGCTCCGTGATGCCGACCGGTCAGGTGGTCGACTCGGCCGCGCCCGTGGCACAGCTGCTGAAGCTGGTGCAGGACAAGCCTTTGCCCGCGGGAACGTCGTCGGACATCCGTGAGCTGCCCGGCGGTGTCTCGAACACCACGCACGGCGAGGGTGTGGTGCGCGGCGTCGGTTATGCCGTCGGCATCAAGAACATCTGCTTCTCCGAGGGCTACGACGACTACTCGACCGCTCGTGTGCGGGTGTCGATGGTCAACGGCGAGCTGGCGGCTGCCGTGCACACCGCCGCCTGCGAGGTCGGCCAGGGCCTGGTGACGATCATGCAGCAGATCGTGCGGACCGAGCTGGGCATCGAACGCGTGACCGTGCTGCCGATGGACACCACGATCGGCAACGGCGGCTCCACCTCGGCATCGCGCCAGACGTACGTGACCGGCGGCGCCGTGAAGGCCGCCTGCGCTGCGGTCCGGTCGCGTTTGGACGGACGCACGGACATCGGCTCCGAAGTGATCGACGAGACCGTCGAGTGGCGGCACCGCGCGACCGAGGCTCTCGATCCCGTTACCGGACAAGGCAATGCGCACGTGCAGTACGGCTTCGCGGCACATCGTGCCGTCGTCGACGTGGACGTCGACCTCGGTCTGGTGAAGGTCGTGGCACTGGACTGCGCGCAGGACGTCGGCCGGGCGCTGAACCCGCAGGCCGTGGTGGGCCAGATCCAGGGCGGTTCCGCCCAGGGCCTCGGCCTCGCGGTGATGGAGGAGATCCAGACCTCCGGCGGCAAGGTGCGCAACCCGTCCTTCACCGACTACCTGATTCCCACCGTGCTCGACATGCCGCCGATGAGCATCGACGTGCTCGAGCTCGCCGATCCCCACGCCCCGTACGGCATTCGCGGCGTCGGCGAACCGCCCACCATCTCGTCGACCCCGGCGATCGTGGCGGCGATCCGCGCGGCGACCGGCCTGGCGCTCACCCGCGTCCCGGTCCGCCCGGAACACCTCACCGGTACCTGAGTTCTGGAGTTCTCTGCTGTGAACGCACATCTGCTCGCCACCATCGACCTGGCCACCCGCAACGTGGCCTCCGGCGGCGGCCCGTTCGGCGCGATGATCGTCCGCGACGGTTCCGTGATCGCCACCGGCGTCAACCAGGTGACGCCGACGCTCGACCCCACCGCGCACGCCGAGGTCGTCGCGATCCGCGCGGCCTGCCAGGCCCTCGGTGACTTCCGGCTGACCGGCTGCACGCTGATCTCCTCGTGCGAGCCGTGCCCCCTGTGCCTGTCCGCCGCGCTCTGGGCGCGGGTGGACAGGGTCGTCTACGCCGCCGACCGTCACGACGCGGCCGCTGCCGGCTTCGACGACCGCGAGTTCTACGAGTTGTTCAGCAAGCCCCGGGTCGACTGGGACTTGCCCGTGCACCAGATCTCCACCGGCGAGGACAACGCCCCGTTCACCGCGTGGTTGTCGCTCGCGACTCGTATCGACTACTGACGACGGCCAAAAGCCAGTCTCTTTTTGCTGACCGGAGCTTGCATCGCTAATTGCGTTCCGGCGTTGGAACGCGCCCACCGGCATGGGAAAGGCCGTCCTTCCATGACTCAGTTACGAACCCGGCAGTCGCCTGCCCTCGACCAGTTCTTCCGCATCACCGAACGCGGCAGCACCCTCGGCCGCGAAGTGCGAGGCGGCATCACGACGTTCGTCGCGATGTCGTACATCGTGCTGCTGAACCCGCTGATCCTCGGCGCGTCCGCCGACATCACCGGCGCCAAGCTCACCATCGCCGAGATCACCACGGCGACCGCGCTGGCCGCGGGGGTGATGACCGTCCTCATGGGACTGGTCGGCAACGCCCCGCTGGCGATCGCCGCGGGCCTCGGCGTGAACGGCGTGGTCGCCTTCCAGATGGCACCGGCCATGACGTGGGCCCAGGCCTTCGGTCTCGTGGTGCTGGAAGGCCTGTGCATCGTGGTCATGGCCGCCTCGGGCATCCGCGAACGCATCATCAACGCGATCCCCGAGCCGCTGAAGATCGCGATCACCGTCGGCATCGGTCTCTACATCGCTTTGGTGGGACTGGTTTCCGCCGGCTTCGTGACCCGCACCCCCGACGCCGCCGGGTCCACGGTGCCCGTCCGCATGGGCATCGACGGCCACCTGAGCGGCTGGCCGATCGCGATCTTCTGCCTCGGCCTGCTCCTGATGATCGTCCTGATGGCACGCGGTGTCCCCGGCGCCGTCCTGATCAGCATCGTGGTCGCCACGGTCGTCGCCGTCGTGGCGAACTCGATCTTCACGATCTCCGGCTGGGGCCTCGTGACGCCCACGCTGCCCTCGTCGATCGTCGGCTCCCCCGACTTCGGTCTCCTCGGCCGGGTCGATCTTTTCGGCGGCTTCGTCTCCGCGGGCGTGATCGCCGCGACGATCTTCCTGTTCACCCTGGTCCTGTCCGGTTTCTTCGACGCCATGGGCACCATCACCTCGGTGTCCGACGAGGCTGGCCTGACCCGTGACGGCAAGGTCGAGGGCATGGGCAAGATCCTCATGGTCGACGGCGCCGGCGCGATCGCCGGTGGCGTGACGGGTTCGGCCCCGAACACCGTGTTCCTGGAGTCGGCCGCGGGCGTTGGCGAAGGCGCCCGGACCGGCCTGGCCTCGGTGGTCACCGGCGGACTGTTCCTGGTTGCCCTGCTCTTCACCCCGCTGGCCACGGTCGTGCCGGCCCAGGCGGCGGCACCGGCGCTGGTGGTGATCGGCGGCCTGATGATGACCCAGATCCGCCGAATCCCCTGGCAGGACACGGACTTCACCATCCCGGTGTTCCTGACCGTGGCGATCATCCCGTTCACCTACTCGATCACCAACGGCATCGGCGCGGGCCTCGTCTCCTACGTGGTCCTGCGCATCTGCAAGGGCCGCTGGCCGGGCTGGCTGATGACGGGCCTCGCCCTGATGTTCACCGTGTACTTCGGCGTGGACCTGATCAGCGGCCACTGAGCAACAGCCACTGATCGGCGGCACGTGACCAGCGGCCACTGGTCACATGCACACCACCGGTCACGACCGCACAGAACGGAGATCTCCCATGCGCGATCTGGCTGAGACGTTGCTGACCTGGGACCGCTTCGCGGTCGCCTCGGTGGTGGCGGTGCGCGGCAGCGCACCCCGCCCCGTGGGCGCGGCGATGGCGGTCGGCCCCTCCGGCGAGGTGATCGGCAGCGTGTCCGGCGGCTGCGTCGAAGCCGAGGTCTACGACCTGGCACGCACGGTGCTGGAGACGTCTCAGCCGCAGCTCGCCACGTTCGGCTACTCCGACGACACGGCGTTCGCGGTCGGCCTGACCTGCGGCGGTTCGCTGGACGTCCTCGTGCAGCGCGACACCCCGGCGTTGCGCGCCGCCCTTCAGGCCACTGTGGACGGGCACCCGGTGTCGGTGCGCTTCGAGGCGGAAGGCCGGGTGTTCACCGAGAGCTGGCTATCGGCGCCACGCCTGCTGGTGTTCGGCGCCATCGACCACGCGGCCGCGGTGGCCGAGATCGGCCGTTTCCTGGGCTACCACGTCACGGTGTGCGACGCCCGCCCGATCTTCGCCACCCCGGAACGCTTCCCGGCGGCACACGACGTCATCGTCGACTGGCCGCACCGCTACCTCGCCACCACGCACACCGACGAGCAGACAGCGGTGGTGGTGCTGACGCACGACCCGAAGTTCGACATCCCGGTCCTGACGGAGGCACTGGCCAGGCCGCTCGCCTTCGTGGGGGCGCTGGGTTCACGCCGCACGCACGCCGAACGCCTCGACCGCCTGCGCGAGGCCGGCGTGCCCGAGGCGGCGCTGGCCCGGCTGCGGTCACCGATCGGCCTCGATCTCGGGGGCCGCACGCCCGCGGAGACGGCGGTGTCGATCGCGGCCGAGCTCGTGGCCCTCAAGCACGGCGGCACCGGTCTGCCGCTGAGCAACCTCACCTCTCCGATCCACCGCTCCCCCGCGCGCTTCCTCCTGTCGCAACGAAATCTACTCCCGATCGGTTCCTGATCATTTCGGCGACGCGTGTGAAGGGACCGTTCACGCACGGAGAAACCGCAGGCAGGCACACGTTCCGCAGCGAAGCCCCCACCAGAACGCGAGGTCAGGACGAAATGGCACTGATTTTTCTGAACGGCGGCGGCATGCAGGGCGGGCCCCTCCACGGCCAGCTCCAGGGCACCCCCATGCTCGGCCGCGTGAAGAGCGCGCCGAAGTACCGCTACTTCTCCGTCCGCGACGAGTTCCCCGCCATGCACGCGTCCGGCACGGCGCAGGTGGTCGGCGAGCTGTACGACCTTCCGCTCACGGTGCTGCGCGACCACCTGGTCCCCGCCGAGCCGGCCGAGCTGGAAATCGGGGTCATCGAGCTCGAGGACGGCGGCGCAGCGCTCGCCACGGTGCTCAGAAACGATTTCCTCCATTCGAGCGATCTCACCGACATCTCGCATCTGGGCGACTGGAACCTGTACTTGAACAGGTAATTCGCACACAGGGGTGAGGGTCATGCCATTCCGCGCCGGATCAGCAAAAGTCGATGTCACGCCGCCCGAGTCAGCGCCCTATCTGGGTGGTCAGCCGCGGCATTCGCTGTTCCTCGGAGTGCACGACCCGTTGTTCGCACGGGCCACGGCGATCACCAACGGAGAGACCGTGATCGTGATCGCCGTCGACTCGCTCGGCATCAACAACAGCATCCTCGGGCCGGGCCGCGACTTCACCGCCGAGGTCCGCGAGCGCGTTCAGCAGCAGACCGGCGTGCCGCCCTCGCACGTGATGATCGCCAGCTCCCACGCGCACTCGAGCCCGGAGACGGCCGACTTCCGGCCGTTTCCCGACCAGGCCTGGCTGGCGACGTTCCGCGACCGCATCGTCCAGGCCGCCCGCGAAGCCGTCGAGAGCCAGCGGCCGGTGACCGCCACGATCGGCACCGGCGAGGTGTTGCGCGGCACGCTGGCCATCAACCGCAACGCCCACGTCTACATCGGTGCGCCGCCGGAGGATCCCGAAGTCACCGTTGTGCGGTTCCAGGGCGACGCGTGGAGCAGCGTCTTCTACCACTTCACCACGCACCCGGTGTATGTGCAGGTGCAGCCGTACGTGTCAGCCGACTTCCCCGGCGTCACGTCGGCGATGCTCGAACACAACGAACCGCACTGCCAGGCCGCGCTGTTCCTGCCGGGCGCGATGGGCAACCAGTCGCCGCCACCCGACCCGCTCACGCACGGCGGTCCCCACTTCGACGCGGAGAACAACCCGGACTTCGAAGTCATCCGGAACCTGTTCGCACACACCACGCGCATGGGCATGTACCTCGCGCAGACCGCACTCGAAGTCCCGGAAGAAACCGAACTCACCGGTCCGGTGACCGCTGCCCAGCGCACCATCCAGGTCGCCTCCCGCGACCTGCCCGACCGAGGCCCCTTCGAAGTCGAGCTGGCCGCACGCCGGCGCGCGCTCCAGGACGCCATCGACCGCAACGCCCCGAAGGCCGAGATCGTCGGGCTCACCCAAGAGGTGCAGGACATCGAGGAGCTCCTCGTCGCCATCGACCGCGGCACCGACCCGATCGACGCCGAGGTGCAGGTGCTGCGCATCGGCGAACTCGCGCTCGCCGGTCTGCCCGGCGAACCGTTCGTGGAGCTCGGCTTCCAGTTGAAGGACATGTCCGGCGACGGCCGCACGGTGCTGCCCGTCGGATACGCCAACAACTACCTCGGCTACCTCACCCACCCCGAGGCCTGGGACACACCCGTCTACGAGGTGAGCCTCGGCCCGTGGACGCGCATCGGCCGTTTCGGCGGCCAGCAGCTCACCGACACAGCGAAAGACCTGGTCGACGAGCTCTGGACTACTCCGAACGAGTGATCCAGTTGGTCTCTCGTATCTCGGCGGCCACCCACGACTCCTTACTTCACGAGGGGTGAGGGAGTGGCAAGGGGGAGTTGCCGCAGGCGGCGGGGCCAACCGAGGTGGTCCCGCCGCGGGGGAACCGGCAACGCTGCCACTCACCGGGCCTGACCACCACCAGGCCCGGCATTCATCGCCCGCGCCCGCGCAGCAGTCCGCGTTCGTACGCCACCGCGACGGCAGCCGCCCGGTCCGAGACACCGAGCTTCGCGTAGACGTGCAGCAGGTGCGTCTTCACCGTCGCCTCGCTGATGAACAACGCCGCTGCCACCGCGCGGTTCGTCGATCCGCGCGCCACCAACGCGAGCACTTCCAGCTCCCGCGCGGACAACGGCTCCGACGCGGGTTCCCGCACCTGCCCCAGCAGCCGCGTCGCCACCGCCGGCGACAGCACGGCCTCACCCGCGTACGCGGCATGGATGGCGCGTTGCAGATCATCGCGCGGCGTGTCCTTCAACAGGTAGCCGGTGGCGCCCGCCTTGATCGCGGGCAGCACGTCGCGATCCGTGTCGTAGGTCGTGAGCACCAGGACCCGGCACGGATGGTCGCGCAGCCGTTCGATCGCGGACAGCCCGTCGGAGCCCGGCATGCGCAGGTCCATCAGCACGACGTCGGGCGACGTGGCCGTAACGACCGCGACCGCCTCGTCGCCGGAAGCCGCTTCACCGACCACCTCGAAGTCCGCTGCCGCGAGCATGCCGCGCAGCCCGTCGCGGACGACCGGGTGGTCGTCGACGATCACCAGCCGGATCACGCGGGCACCCGCGCCGAGATCGCCGTGCCCGCACCGGGTTCAGACTCCACGACCAGCGCGCCGGACAGCCGGTGCACGCGATGGCGCATCGCGGTCAGCCCGAAGCCGGACGACGGGTGCGTCAGGTCGAAGCCCACGCCGTCGTCTCGCACGTCCAGCGTCACCACGTCCTCCATGTACGACAGGGTCAGGCCCACGCGGGACGCCGAGGCGTGCTTCGCCACGTTCGCCAGGGCTTCCTGGGCGGTGCGCAGCAAGGCGACCTCCACCTCCGGGTGGATCACGCGCGCGGCACCGGTCAGTGTCACCGACACCGGCACGCCGTACACCGTGGACCAGCCGGAGGCCACCTCGTCGATCGCCTCGGGCAGGGCCGCGGAATCGAGCGCGGGCGGGCGCAGCGCGTGCACCGACCGGCGTGCCTCGGCCAGGTTCGACCGCGCCAGCTCGGCGGCGACCGACACGCGGCGTTCCCAGTCGGAGACGGTGGCCGCCGACAGCTGCGTGATGATGCCCGTCAAGCCCTGCGCCAGCGTGTCGTGGATCTCGCCGGCCATGCGGTGGCGCTCGTCCTGCACTCCGGCCTCGTGCGCCTGCACGAGCAACTGGGCGTGCAGGCCCTCGTTCTCCTCGAGGAGTTCCTTGCGCAGCCGGGATTGTTCAGTTGTCACGTGGCCGACGAACGTGAAGGTGCACGCCACCCCCACGAACACCAGCAGCAGCAACCAGAAGGCGGGCCGTTCCTCCGCGGGTGGATAGCCGCCGAACAACGACAGCGTCGCCAGCACGGCCGTCACCGCCACCGCGAAGAACATCCAGCGGCCGCGCAGGAGTTCGCTCGCGTAGATGTAAACCGCGTACGACACCGCGCCGAACCAGTGCTCGCGCATGCCCAGCACCGCGTAGAACACGACCAGGCCACCGATGAACACGGCCACCAGCTCCACGCGGTCATGCCGCGCGGGATCCAGCGTGAGCCACCACGTCATCCACGCGTAGCCGAACGCCACCACGCCGTACGTGAACCAGAGCTCCGCACCGGTGTGCGCCGTGAAGATCGAGTACATCACCGTCGTCACGGTCAGCACGAAGTACGGGATCACGTGTGCGATGAAAGCGAGCCTGCGCTCCCAGCTGTCCAACGCGGCCATGTCCACGAGCTACTCCCAGCGGAACGTTCTGGCCGCGACGGTACCCGCCACGAGGCTCACGAGCCCCATGATCGCAAGATGCCTCCAATCCGGCGCGGTTCCGAGCCACGCCTGCTGCAACGCCTCCACACCGGGAGGTGTGTAGGACCCGATCGCCTGAACCACCGAGGGCAGCATGAACCGCGGCAGGTACACGCCGCCGAAGAACATCAGCAGCATGAACACCACCGTCGCCCAGCCACCGGCCGCCCGCGCGTTCGGGGCCAGTGCGGCGATCACCAGGCCCAGCGCGAACGTCCCAGCGCCTCCCAGCACCACAGCCGCCGCCAGGCCGAGTGGATGGTGAGGCAGGTCGACGCCGAAAACGACGTACGCCACCACGATAGTGAGCAGCACCGACAAGATCGCCGCGGCGAAGTTGACGACCAGCTGCCCCAGCAGCAACCGCGCCGGATGCATGGGCGTCGTGGACAGCCGACGCAGCACACCCTTCTCCCGGTACGTCGCCACAACCGCCGGCAAGCGTTGCAGTCCGATGAACACCAACGTGACCACCACCAACGACGACACGTAGCTGTCGATGAACCGAAGCCCGCCGAACTCCGGCGCGGGCGTGCGCAAAGCCGGAACGGCCCCCAGCACCAGAAGCAACAGGCACGGGAACAACAGGGAGAACAACGAGTTCAGCCGATCGCGGACGAACAGCCGCGCTTCCACCTCAATGATCTTCAGCACCGCTACCCCCGGTCAGCTCGACGTAGGCGTCGTCCAGCGAAACCTGGTCGACACGGAGCTGGCGCGCCACGATCTGCTTGCGCGCCAACAATGAAGTCACCGCGTGCAGCAGGTTCTCCGACCCGCTGACGACGATCTGCTCCCCCACGAGGTCCACCGCCGTCACCTCCGGCAGCGCCTGCAACAACGCGACGTCCAAGGCGGCGGAAGGCACGAACCGCACCCGCGTCGCCCCGTCCACCTTCGACACCAGCCCGGAAGGCGTGTCCAGCGCGACGATGCGCCCGTCGCGGAACACCGCCACCCGGTCGCAGAGCCGCTCCGCCTCCTCCATGAAGTGCGTGACCAGCAGGATCGTCACCCCGGCCGAGCGCACCTCCTCGATCAACGACCACGTGTCCCGCCGCGCCTGCGGATCCAGCCCGGTCGTGAGCTCGTCGAGGATCGCGACCCGCGGCGACCCGATCAACGCCAGCGCGATCGACAACCGCTGCTTCAACCCGCCGGACAGCTGGCCGAACTCCGCCTTCAGGTGCGGCGACAGCCCCAGCCGCTCCGACCAGTCGGCCGGAGACGGGTAGAACGACGAGAACAGCGACAGCGCCTCGCTCACCCGGATCCGTTCGGGCAGCTCAGATTCCTGCAGCTGCACACCGATCGCCGGACGGACGTCGGCGGGAGGCCGCCCCAGCACGGACACGCTCCCCCGGTCCGGCGTCCGCAGCCCCGACACGCACTCGACGGTCGTCGTCTTCCCCGCCCCGTTCGGCCCCAGAATGCCGAAGATCTCCCCCTCGGCGACCTCGAAGGACACCGAGTCAACCGCGGTCTTCGGCCCGTACCTCTTGCCGAGGTCGCGCACTTCGATGATTGCCATGGGACAAGCCTCGAAGAACCCGGGCCCGAGATCATCGGTCGAGCAGCGACACCCTCGTCAACCGATCGGTTGATGCCCCTACTCGGTCTCCAGCACAGCGGCACGCAGAGCGGCGGCCAACCGCGCCACGGGTTCCGGCACCGGCCCCGGCAACCGCGCGAGCAGAACCCGTCGCGTCTCGGCGGGCCCGCCCCGCACCGGCAGTACCCGCACGCCCTCGGGCACCACGAGCGCCGCCGGCACCGTCGTGATCCCCAGCCCCGCGGCGACCAGCTGCAGCTTCGCGAGCCAGTCACGGGCGGTGTGCGCGACCCGCGGCCGTTCGTCCAGCCCCGGCCACACCCCCATCACCAGCTGGTCGCCGGGTCCGGCGATCCACCGCTGTCCACGCAGATCGGCGATGTCGATGAAGTCGTTGCGCGCCAACGGATGCGCGGCAGGTACCGCGACCCGCAGACTGCGTTCGACCAGCGTGTCCACTGCCAGCGCGGGGGTTTCGTCGTCAGGCGGCCGGAACGGCGGCGACGACGCGATCAACGCGATGTCCAGCGTGCCCGCCCGCAGCGCGCGCACCAGCGCCGGTGTGCTGCCCTCACGCGTCACGACGGTGATGGACGGATGGCTCCTCTCCAGCGCCATCAACGCCCGAGGCACCAGCCACACCCCGGCCGTGGCGAACCAGCCGAGCCGGATTGTGCTCGCGTCCTCCTCCGGCAGCCCGGCGAGCTCCCGCGCCGCGGCGTCGACCTGGTCCACGACGACCGCGGCGTGGCGCAGCACGAGCCGCCCGGCCGCGGTGAGCCGCACCCCGTCGTACCGCCGCTCCAGCAGCGCGGTGCCCGCCGCCCGTTCCAGCGCCGCGATCTGCCGCGACACCGCGGACTGCGTGTACCCCAGCGCGGTGGCCGCCGCAGTCAGCGTGCCGCGCTCGGCCACCTCGCGGAACACCCGCAGCGCGACCAGCGACGCATCGGAGAAGGCCATGACGTCCACGCATACCCCGGTTGAGCTTCTCTCGCTACTCGCATACCTCGCACCGGCTTAGCGTCAGGGCATGACAGTCGCACTCGTCACCGGCGCCACCCAGGGCCTCGGCCTCGCTCTGGTCGAAGGGCTCGCGCAACGCCTCGATCCCACCGACACCGTCTACCTCACCGGCCGGGACATGAACCGCGTCATGACCGCCGTCGAGTCCATGCCCGGCGGCGGCGGCGCCGAGATCCGCGGCGAACTCCTCGACGTCGCGGATCACCAAGCAGCGCGACGACTCGCCCACCAGATCCAGGAACGGCACGGCGGCATCGACATCGTGTTCGGCAACGCCGTCATGCGCGTCGGCCCGGACGACGACCCGCGCGTGATCGCCGACCGGTACACCGAGGTGAACAACTTCGGCACCACTAGGCTCCTGCGCGCCTTCGCACCCCTGCTGCGCGACAACGGAAGGCTGCTCGTCGTCGCCAGCTCGCTGGGCACGCTCCACCACCTGGCACCGGTTCTGCACAACCGGTTCACCACGCCGTCCTCCTTGGACGAGATCGACGAGCAGATCGCCCGCTGGCGCGACGAGCTGAAGGACCGCCGCACCGGCGCGTGGCCGGCCTTCGTCAACATCCCGTCGAAGATCGGCCAGGTCGCCGCCGTCCGCGTCCTCGCCGCCGAACGACGGGAGGACGACCTCAACCGCGGCATCCTGATCGCGTCCGTGTGCCCAGGCATGATCAACACACCCACGTCCGCGCTGTGGTGGAACGTCAGCACCGCCCCCACCCCGGCCCAGGCAGCGGTCGCGTTGCTCGATCTCGCACTGGACCCGGTCAAACCGGAGCACTACGGCGAGCTGGTCCGCTTCGGCGAGGTGGTCCCGTTCAGCTGATGCGCTGGTCCAGCCCGTGCACGACCTGGTCGAGCAACGTCTGGATGACCGCCTCGTTGTGCTCGGTGCGCCCAGGCGTGATCATCCGGGACGTTGCCTCGACCATCGCGTGCACGAGCATCGCCCGCAGCTGCGCGCGCTGCACCCCGGCGGTCTTGAAGACACCGACCAGCGGCGCCAGCAACCGTTCGTGCTCGGCCCGGATCTGCTCACGCGACGAGTCCGGCAACGTGTGCGCGGACAGCGCCACCACCGCCCCGTGGCTGCCGTCGGTGATGATCGCGAGCTCGGTCCGCAGGTACGCCTCGATCTTCTCCGGCACGGACGAGGCGCTGTTGACCGCGTCCTCCAGCTTGTCCGCCCACTCCGGCAGCGCGTCCGACACGATCGCGGCGACCAGTTCCTCACGCGACCGGAAGTACTCGTAGAGGCTCGGCCGCGACAGCCCGACCCGTCTCGCCAGCGACGCGAGCGTCAGCGCCTCCGCTCCCTCGGTCGCCACGATCTCCCGCCCGGCGTCCAGCAGGGCGCGCAACCGGTTGGCGCGGTGCTCGGCCACGGTGTCTGCGCTGATCCTCGGCACAGCGGGATCGTATCGCGCTTGATTTCCCGACGGGGAGTTGGAATAGTTTCCGACAGAGCGTCGGAATCAAGGAGGGCCCATGTTCATCGCGACGAACCGGCTGTTCGTGCCCGCCGAACGGGCGGAGGAGTTCGAGGCCCACTTCCGCAGCAACATGCGGACGTTCCTGCCCGGCGTGCCCGGCCTGCTGCGCAGCACGCTGCTCAAGCCGACCCGCGAGGACCAGCCGTACGTGTCGGTCAACGAGTTCGAGTCCGAGGAGCACTTCCGCGCCTGGGTCGCCTCCGACTCGTTCCGCGAGGCGCACAAGCGCAACCGCGGCATCGCCCGGCACGTCACGGGCAACGCCGTCGAGACCTTCCAGCACGCCGAGGACATGGTGCTGCCGCAGCAGCGCACCGAGCAGTAGCCACCCGTCTCACGGCCACCGTCTCACAGGGTGGGCAGCAGGGCCTTCATCCGGTTGATCTCGTCGGTCTGGACGGCGATCACGTCGTCCGCCATCTCCTCGACCTGAACGTTGGTGCCGGACGCCTTCACATCCGTCGCCATCGTGATCGCACCCTCGTGGTGCTTGATCATCAGCTCCAGGAACATCCGGTCGAAGTCCTTGCCGCGCGCCGCACCGAGCGCGTTCAACTGGTCCTGCGTGGCCATGCCCGGCATCGAGCCGTGATCGCCGCTGTGTGCGCTCATCGCGTTGTTGGTGCGCTGCCACTGCTTCATGGCGCCGATCTCGGGCTCCTGGCTGTACCGGATGCGGTCTGCCAGGCCTTTCACGGTCTCGTTCTGCGCACGATCAGGGGCGAACCTGGTCATCGCGAGCGCCTGCTCGTGGTGGACGATCATCATCGCCACGTACTGGCGGTCGGCGTCGTTCGGCGGAGCCTGGACCGCGCCGGTCGCCTCCGACGGTGCCAACGTCCGAGCGGAGCCGCCAGGCGTGTCCGGCGCGATGACCGGAACTGCATCAGGTTCCGCTGTACAACCTGCCAGCAGGGCGAATGCCGCCACGATGACCACAACCCCAGAGCGCATGACGCGGACAATACCCTCCGAAAGGCGCTGGCCCTTAGCAAGGCGAAAGGGTAATACTCCCCCTCACCAACCCGTACTGAGGGGGTAAAGCTGTGACTTCACGCGAAACGGCCCGCCGGCGCAGAACGCCTTTCGCGGTTCTGGGGGCGCTCGCGCTGACGCTGTCGACCTTGACGGCGCCCGCGTACGCCGAGCCCGACCTGCCAGCCGACGGCAAGGGGCTGAGCGAGGCTCAGCTCGAGGCACAGGCCGAGGGCGTCAGCGGCATTCCCGGCGTCGACGAGATCAGCCGCAGCCGCAACATGGTCCCGGTCGCCCACCTGGACAAGCAGGCTCCGCTCAGCTCGACGCAGACCGACATCGCGTTCCAGGGCAACTACGCGTTCGTCGGCAACTACGACGGCTTCGTCATCTACGACATCCGCAACCCGAGGAAGCCGAGCATCAAGAGCCAGGTCCTCTGCCCCGGCTCGCAGAACGACATCTCGGTGTACGGGAACCTGCTGTTCCTGTCGACCGACTCGTCGCGCAGCGACAACTCCTGCAACAGCGTGTCCAAGCCGGCGACCGAGAAGTCGTCGTGGGAGGGCATCAAGGTCTTCGACATCACCGACAAGGCGGCCCCGAAGTACGTCGCCGCCGTCGAGACCGACTGCGGCTCGCACACCCACACGCTGGTGCCGGGCAAGAACAAGAAGGACGTGTACCTCTACATCTCGTCCTACTCGCCCAACTCCACGTTCCCGGACTGCCAGCCGCCGCACGACAAGATCTCGATCGTCAAGGTGCCGCTGAAGGCCCCGGCCCAGGCGCACCTGCTGAAGGCGCCGGTGCTCTTCCCGGACGGCGGTAACCAGGGCAAGCCCGGCACCATCGAGACCGGCTACGTCGTGCCGACTTCCGGTTGCCACGACATCACCGTCTACCCGCAGCTCGACCTCGCGGCCGGCGCCTGCATGGGTGACGGTGTCCTGTGGGACATCTCCGACCGGGAGAACCTGAAGGAGATCCACCGGGTCCAGGACGACAAGAACTTCGCGTTCTGGCACTCGGCCACCTTCAACAACAACGGCACCAAGGTCGTCTTCACCGACGAGCTCGGTGGCGGCGGCGCGGCGACCTGCAACGAGAAGATCGGCCCGACGCGTGGTGCCAACGGCATCTACGACATCGTGGGCAAGGGCAAGGACCGCAAGCTGGTCTTCAAGTCCTACTTCAAGATCCCGCGCATGCAGGCCGACACGGAGAACTGCGTCGCGCACAACGGTTCGCTGATCCCGGTGCCCGGCAAGGACATCATGGTGCAGTCCTGGTACCAGGGCGGCATCTCGGTGTGGGACTTCACGAACTCGAACAAGCCGCGTGAGATCGGCTTCTTCGAGCGCGGCCCGATGCCGAACGGCGGGGGCGGCGGCACGTGGTCGACCTACTGGTACAACGGCTACATCTACTCCTCGGAGATGGGCCGCGGCTTCGACGTGATCGACATGCGCGACCCGCGCACGTTCGTGGCGAAGTTCTTCCGCACGGACGAGCTCAACGTGCAGACCCAGGGCAACTTCTACCGCGGGTAGTGGCTGTCCGAATCAGCGCGGCTGCCGACGCTCGGCAGCCGCGCTGATCGCTGTCAGGACCAAGGTCACCGCGACACCACCGAAAACCGCCCAGATCGGTGAGCCGACGTCCATCGCCCACGCGGCGACGACAGCGGTGAGGCCGTATCCCGCGCCGGTCACCGCGTACATCATCGAGAAGCCGGCGGCGTGCGCACCGACCGGAAGCCGTTCGCGCAGCGCCAGGCTCCGCGTCACCAGCACGCCGGACTGGAACAACCCGGCCGCGAGCAACGCACCCGCGATGCCCGGCAGGTTCGGGAACAACGCCACCGCGCCGACGCAGGTCGCGGTCACCACCAGGAGCACGAGTCCCTGGGTGCGCAACGATCCCGGCCACGGCCTCAGCCCGTACAGCACCGCGCCCAGCGCACTGCACGCCGCGAATCCCGTGAGCAGCGGCCCGGTCCAGCCGATGCCGATCCCCCGGTGCTCCAGCAGCGCCGGCAGCACCAGTTCCGCGACCGCCAGCTGCGCCAGCGCCGCCGCGCTCACCAGGTAGATCGGCCACGCCGACGCGACCACGCGCGCCTTCGCCGTGCCGGACCGGGAAGTCACGTGCCCGCGCGGCAGGATGAACACGAGCCACGCCGCCACGACGACCAAGGACACCGACACCACGACGGGCGCACGCCGGTCGACGCTCAACGCCAGCACGGTGACGAGCGCGGGCGCGACGGCCCACACCACCTGCGTGATCATGGCGTCGAAGCCCATCGCCTTGGGCACCAGCGCGTCCGGCACCAGCCCGAGCAGCATCGCCCGCAGCCCGCCCGGTGTCGTCGACGGCCCGGCGCCCGCGATGAACGCCGCGATCACGAGCACCGTCACGTTCGTCGTCAACGCGAGCGTCGTGAACGCCCCCGCGCCCACTACCAGCCCGGCCGCGAGCTGCCCGCGCATGCGCGACGGGTCGAGGAGCAGGCCCAGCAACCCCGCGCCGAGGATCTCACCCAGCACGTAGACGGCGGTCAGCGACGCCGCGAGCACGTAGCCTCCCGGCAGGTTCCTGGTCAGGAACACCATCATCAGCGGCGTCATCGACATGGGTAACTTCGCCGCCACGGTCACGACGGCGCAGGCCAGCACGTCCCGGTTGGCGAGATCGCGGTAGCCGGCAGCGGAGATCGTCACTCGCCCAGCTCCTGGAACAGGGTCAGCTGCAGCCCGGCCGGTGCTTTCAGCCTGGCGTTGAGCGAGTTCCACGGTGTGCGCGTGGGTTCCGCGATCACCTCGGCACCCGCGGCCTCGAGCTCACGAGTGGCCGCGGCGGAGTCGTCGACCTCGAACGCCACCCGGATGTGCCCGGCGACCCGCCTGCCCACCTCGACCTCGTCGATGAACTCCGCGTGCGGCGGGTCGGTGATCTCCAGCGTGGCCCGGCCGGCCTCCAGGATCGTGACCCGGCCGCCGTCGGACGTGAACGCCGCCCGTTCCTCGAGGCCGAGCACGTCGCGGTAGAAGCGCAGGGCCTCGTCGTAGTCGGCTGCGGTGACGACTAGGCGGAGTTCACGAACACCGGTCATACGACGATCATCGCACCACCCGCGTGAGGATCACGAGAACCAGCGTGATCCCCGCCGTCACGTGGATCGGGGCAGGACCGAACGTCGCAGCGAGCACCGCGGCCGAGCCGAGCGGCAGCAGGTACTTGCGCAACCCGGCCTGCCCCTGGCAGTCCTGCACGTACCAGACGCACAGGAAGAAGATCGCGAGCGGCACGGTCGTGAACGGCGCGATGACGATCCCCGGCGCGTGCGCGAGGTGCAGGTCGTAGTCGACCGAGGCGGCGAGACCGGCGCCGAGCGCCGCGATCGAGCCGAGGATGAACAGGTGCGCGTAGCCCCACAGGAACGCGCGCTTCAGCGAGTCCAGCCGCGGCGGTGCCTCGAAATAGATCCACCACACCGAGAACACGATGATCAGCGACGCCGCTGCGAGCGAGACCAGGTTGACCCCGCTGTCGAAGCCCTTCTGGAAGGCCTGCGTCGCCGCGAGGATCGACTCGCCGAGCACGATCAGCGTGAACAACCCGTGCCGCTCGGCGATGTGGTGCGGGTGCCAGGTCGTCGCCGAGGCGCGCTCCGCCCACACCGGCACCAGCAGCTCGGCGAGCATGCCGGCGCCCCACAGCGGAATCTGCAGGCTCGGTGGCACGGCCAGCACCCACAGCACCCAGAGAACCTGCAGCCCGCCGATGCCCATGGCGTACCGGCGTGCGCAGACCCGGTGCTCGTCGTTGTCCCTCGACGCGCGCAGCCACTGCGTGACCATCGCGAGCCGGATGACCACGTACCCGCCGACGACGACCCGGTAGTCCTGGTGCTCGAAGACGCGCGGAATGCCCGCCGCGACCACCAGCACACCGCTGATCTGGACCATCGTGGCGATCCGGTAGAACGTGTCGTCGTTGTCGAACGCGCTGGCGAACCAGGTGAAGTTGAGCCACGGCAGCCACAGTGCGAAGAACGCCATCGAGAACGCGAGCAGCCCGGCACCCGCGTGGTTCTCGACGACGGCGTGGTGCAGCCCGTGGGCGGCCTGGGCGACCGCCACCACGAAGCTCAGGTCGAACAACAGCTCCAACGGCGTCGCGACCCGGTGGGTCTCCGCCGTGTCACGCGCGAGGAGCTTTCTGATCATCCAGGCACCACCATGATTCGTGACTCGCTGAGGTCGAGCGCGACCCGCGTACCGGGCTGGTAGGCGGCCGCGGAGTTGGACGGCTGGTCCACGCGCAGCACCTGCTCGCCGACCTTGACCGAGATCCGCGTGACCGGCCCGAGGAACGACTGGGTCAGCACATCGCCGACGATCTTGCCATTCGCGTCGCCGCTGTGGGCGGCAACGCCGATGTCCTCCGGCCGCACGATGACGCGGACGGCGCTGCCGGACGGCTGGTCGTGCTCAGCGGGGAGCGTGACACCGTTGATCACGACGGTCTGGCCCTCCGCCTTGCCCTCCACCGAGTTCGTGACGCCGACGAACTGGGCCACGAACGCCGTCTTCGGTTCCCGGTACACCACGGACGGCGTGTCCAGCTGCTCCAGCCGCCCGTGCGACATGACGCCGACCCGGTCCGAGACGGCGAGCGCCTCCTCCTGGTCGTGCGTGACGAACAGCGTCGTCATGCCGAGCTCCGTCTGGATGCGACGGATCTCGTCGCGCAGGTTCACGCGGACCTTGGCGTCCAACGCGGACAGCGGCTCGTCCAGCAGCAGCACGCGCGGCTGGATCGCGAGAGCGCGGGCCAGCGCGACACGTTGCTGCTGACCACCGGACATCTGGTGCGGGTAGCGGCCGCCGAGGTGGCTGAGCCCCACCAGCTCCAGCAGCTCGCCGGTCCGTTTGGTGTCGGCCTTGCGCATCTTCAGGCCGAACGCGACGTTCTGCGCCGCCGTCATGTTCGGGAAGAGGCTGTAGGCCTGGAAGACCATGCCCATGTCCCGCTTGTTCGCCGGGACCTTCGTGATGTCCTTGCCTCCCACGGTGACCGTGCCGGAGTCGGCGGTCTCGAAGCCCGCGACGATGCGCAGCGCCGTCGTCTTGCCGCAGCCGGACGGCCCCAGCAGGCTCACCAGCTCGCCCTCGGCCAGGTCGAGGTCGAGGCCGTCGAGCGCGACGTTGCCGCCGAAGGACTTGCGCAGTCCCTTGAGTTCCAGGTGACCCATGTGTTGTTACTCCTCGACCACGGTCTGACGGCGCCGTTGGCCGACATAAGAAAGTGCGAACAGGAGGACGAACGCGAAGATCAGGCACAGCAGCGACACCGCGATGGACACGCCCGCGTTGCGCTTGCCGAGCAGGTTGACCTGCACCTGCAGCGTGTCGAAGTTGAGCAGCGACGCGATGGTGAACTCGCCGAGCACCAAGGCCACCGACAGCAGCGACGCACCGATGAGCGCGACGCGGATGTTCGGCACGACGACCTTCCACAGCACCGTGAACCACGACGCGCCGAGGCTGCGCGCGGCTTCCGCCAGCGTCTTCAGGTCGATCGCGGCGAGACCGGCGTCGACCGCGCG
This sequence comes from Lentzea roselyniae, assembly GCF_039537795.1. Taxonomy (NCBI): domain Bacteria; kingdom Bacillati; phylum Actinomycetota; class Actinomycetes; order Pseudonocardiales; family Pseudonocardiaceae; genus Lentzea; species Lentzea roselyniae. The sequence goes on along the minus strand of NZ_BAABBE010000015.1, from coordinate 18,000 downwards.
GTAGGCGAACGGCAGCACCAGGATCGTGTAGGCGAAGGTCAGCGTCAGCGCGGAGTCGCCGAAGAAGTAGTTCACCCACGCGTAGAGCGGTGCCATGCCGACCACCAGCACGATCGCGGGGATCGCGAGCGGCAGCAGGCACAGGAACTCCACGAGCCGCTGCAGCTGCGGGAGCCGCAGCCGGATCCACGCCATCGTCGGCACGAGCAGGACGAGCATCAGCACCGCACTCGTGACGGACAGCAGCAGCGAGTTGACGAGAGCCTCCATCAGGCCTTCGTCGTCGACGATGGCCGTCCAGGACTCGAGGCTGCGCGTGTTGTTCCTGCCCCGCGTGGAGAACTCCGCCATCGCGATCAGCGGCAGGATGAAGTAGACGCCGAGGACCAGCAGGATGATCGTGCGCAGCACGCGTTGCTTCACTAGCGAACCCACTTGGCCACCCTCCGCTGCAGCAGCACGTTCACGCCCATCGCGATGCTGACGACGATCACCATACCGAGGCCGAGCGCCTTGCCCAGGTTCTCCTGGCCGAGCACGACCTCACCGGTGAGGAAGCCGCGGATCTGCAGCGGCACGATCGGGCTGCCCTGCGAGACGAGCGCGGCGGCCGTGGCGTAGGCGCTGAAAGCGTTGGCGAACAACAGGAGCAGCGCGCCGAGGAACGGCGGCGTGAGGATCGGGCCGCCGACGTGCCGCCAGTACGTCCAGCTGGTGCCGCCGAGGCTCGCGTTCGCCTCACGCCACTGTGGACGCAGGCCGTCCAGCGCGGGCAGGAACACGATGACCATCAGCGGGATCTGGAAGAACGTGTAGACGAGCGTCAGGCCGGGCAGCTCGAACAGCCACGCGCTGCCGGCGAACAGGTCGATGCCAGCGTTGTCGCGCAGGAACTTCGTGACCAGGCCTTCGAAGCCGACCGTCGCGAGGAACGCGAACGCCAGCGGCACACCACCGAACTGGGCGAGCACACCGCTCGCCGCGACGACGGTCCTGCGCAGCATCCCGTCCGGGTTGCCGACCGCGATCGCCCACGTGAGCAGCGCGCCGAAGACCGCGCCGATCAGCGCGGTGAGGGCGGAAAGCTCGATGCTGCGCACGAAAGCGTCGAAGTAGACGCCCTTGAACAGGGTCGTGAGGTTGTCGAGCGTGAACGCGCCGTTGCTGTCCTGGAACGCACCGACGAGCACGAGGACCGTGGGATAGACGAGGAAGGTGCCGACGAACGCGAGGAACGGCACCGCGACGAACCAGGCGGCCACAGATGGCCGACCGGCGGCCCCACCCTTCTTGGTGGGACCGCCGGGAGCCGCCGCTACGGGAGCGACAGAGGTCATCCGACTGCCTGCGCCCAGGTCGCCGTCAGAACGGCCTTGGCCTTGTCGGCCTGGGCCTGCGTCTGGAACACCTGCTTGCCCTCGGTCTTCGGCAGCTTGTCCTTCGCCGCCTTGTCCGCCTTGTCACCCATCTTCTCCAGGCGAACCGGGCGGGACATGCCCTTCAGGTAGAGGTTCTGGCCCTCGTCGGAGTAGAGGAACTCCTGCCACAGGCGCGCGGCCGCGGGGTGCGGCGCGTCCTTGTTGATGGCCTGGTTGTAGTAGCCACCGATCTGCGCCTCGGACGGGACGACAACCTTCCAGTCGAGCTTGCCCTTGAGCTTCTCGGTCTGGGCGGCGTTGGTGTAGTCCCAGTCGATGACGACCGGCGTCTGGCCGGACTCGATCGTCGCGGGCGACGGGTCGACCGGCTGGAAGTTGCCGGCCTGCTTGAGCTGCTTGAAGAACTCGACGCCCGGCGCGATGTCGTCGGCGGAACCACCGTTGCCGAGGCTCGCCATGACCACACCGGCGAACGCGGCACCGGCCTCCGTCGGGTTGCCGTTGAGCGCGACCTTGCCCTTGTACTCGGGCTTGAGCAGGTCCTTCACGCTCGTCGGCGCCGGCACCTTCGCGGCGTCGTACCCGATCGACATGAAGCCGCCGTAGTCGCCGTAGTAGAGGCCGTCCGCGTCCTTCAGCTCGGCGGGGATGTCGTCCCAGGTGCTGACCTTGTAGGGCGCGAACAGGTCCTTGTTGGCCAGCGCCACGTTCAGGCCGAGGTCGAACACGTCGGGCGCGCGGTCGTTGCCCTTGAGCTGCTTGGCGGCGTTGATCTCCTCCTGACTGGAGGCGTCCGGCTGCGCGGAGTCGACCTTGATGCCGTACTTGGCCTCGAACGCCTTGATGATCTCGCCGTAGTTCGCCCAGTCCGGGGGCAGCGCGATGACGTTGAGCTTGCCCTCCTTCTTGGCGGCCTCGACCAGCTTGTCCATGCCACCGAGCTCGCTCGCCGACTTGGCGGTCCCGGCAGCACCGGTCTGCGTCTCCTTGGCGGGCGGGGCGCCGCAGGCGGCCACCGCCAGCACCAACGCGCCGACACCGATGAGTTTCGTGGTGACGTTCCCTCGCTTCAGCACAGGCGGAGGATTCGCGCGGATCGCTTTCGTTGTCAAGCCAGCCGCGCCGGTTGAGACCTTCTCGACTCCAACGGTGAATTCTCAGTGCCCTAGGGGTTGCCACTGAATGCTTCACGAGCTTCACTCAGGTGTTCTGCCGTGATCCCGGTACCGGGGTCCACATGGACCAGCGCCGTCGTCAGATGCCGTCGCTTGTGGACGAACTCGTCCCTCCGCGCGGCGTGCAGCGCGAAGTCGTCGTCGAACCAGACCAGCGGCCGCTCGTAGGCGTACCGGGCCACCGCGGGGTACTTCCAGCCGCGCTCGTCGTGGAACTCGACGACCTTGAGCGCGGGCAGCCCCAGCCGCGGCCCGATCTCGGTGTTCGCCCGGTGCAGCCAGCTCGTGGCCCACGCGAGCTCGGCCCCGGTGTCGTCGGCCAGCCGTCTCAACTGGTCACCGTGCCCGGGGTCGAGCCAGATCCGCAGCTTGCGCCACCAGCCGACCTTGATGTCGAACGGCCGGTAGTTCGGCGGCTTGTGCTTCGCCGCCCACGGGTTGAGCGGACCGTCGACGTCCAGCAGAACGAGTGGCCTCATGAGTCCAAGACTGCCTCGTGATCAACGCGGACGCCGACGAGTTCTTCTGGCCGGTCTCCTCCTCTGTCTCGCTGAAGGACGTTCTCGGCGCGGTGGACCCCTCGTTCGGCGTGGTGGAGATGCGGCGCGACAACCTGGTGGCCGATCCCACCGGCGTCGGCTGGCACTGGCGCGAGGACTACGAACGCCTCAGCAACACACCCTGCACCAGACGTACCTGGACCGCCAGCCCGACGTCGCGGCGGGCCCCGCGTGCTCGTCCCGGACACCAGGCTGCGCGATCGGCTGACCACCCTGACCCGTTGGTGCCGTGGGCGCTGCACGCCGTGACTCACACCGTTTCCCAGGCGTAGGACGTCGCTCGGCCCTAACCTCCTGAGACATGAGACGTCTCGCCCTGCTCGTCCTGCTGTGCGCCACGCTCGTGGGCTGCGCCGCGATCGCCGACCTGGCGGCGCTGCAGACCCGCGTCCAGGACGCCGGCTACCAGAACGTCTCGCTGTACCACCGCTCCGACAACGGCACCGACCTGCTGGAGATCACCGCGTCCGGCTCGGACCCGGACCAGGTGGCGGAGATCGTCTGGGACACCTATCCGGAGCACGTCGACCAGCTGTCGATCACCCTCAACGGCACCCAGAAGGTCTACTCCGAGGCCGAGCTGCGCGAAGCGTTCGGCGAACGCCAGGTCACCGTGAAGCCCGACGACGACACCGACGTGATGAAGTCCCTCTTCACGTGGCTGATCGTCGGCGCGGTGGTGTTCCTGCTGTTCATCATCGGCCTGATCATCCTCATCGTGGTGCTGATGCGCCGCTCGCGCCGCCGCAAGGCCCAGCAGCAGCCGTACCTTGGCTGGCCCGCCGGACCTCCGCCCGCCGCATAGGACGCCCTGTCGAAGCAACGCCTTCGTGTTCGTATAAAGGGCATGTTCACCGACGAAGAGACCACCTACCTGCGCTCCCAGCCCCTGGCCCGCCTGGCCACCCTCAACGAAGACAACCAGCCCGACGTCGTCCCGCTGTCCTTCGAGTACGACGGCACCAGCTTCTGGGTCGGCGGCGTCGGCACCCAGGTCCTGCAGACCCGCAAGTTCCGCAACATCACAGCGGGCCGCCGCAAGGTGTCGCTGGTGATCGACGACCTGGTGTCGTTCGACCCGTTCATCGCACGCGCGATCCGCGTCTACGGCGTAGCCGACGACCCGGTGGAACGCGTCGGACTGGTCGGCCCCGGGATCTACTGCCGCATCACGCCGACCGAGGCGTGGGCGTGGAACATGGCGGGCGAACCGGCGGTCGAGTCCTGGTACGAACCGCGCCGAATCGTTTGGCGGAATCCGTGATTGATCCAGGCATTCGCGCCGGGCGTGACAGCAAAAAGCCCCCGATCCATCAGGATCGAGGGCTTTTCCGCTGAGTGGACGATACTGGGATTGAACCAGTGACCCCTACCGTGTCAAGGTAGTGCTCTCCCGCTGAGCTAATCGTCCGAGCGGATGACGAGACTCGAACTCGCGACCCTCACCTTGGCAAGGTGATGCGCTACCAACTGCGCTACATCCGCGTTGCTCCCCGGTTTCCCGTGGTGCGGGATGAACTTTATCCGACGCTCCCCGCAACTTCCAAATCGGCTGATCTTGGGCGGTTCACATCGTCCACACGGGCGTCACCGAGTGTCCTGGCGATCTCCACACCGCACGGCACCGCAGGAGCCTGCAAGATCATGCGGGCCTGAAGACAGGAAAAGCCGGAAGCCCGTGAGCTTCCGGCTTTGATCCAGAGTGGACGATACTGGGATTGAACCAGTGACCCCTACCGTGTCAAGGTAGTGCTCTCCCGCTGAGCTAATCGTCCGAGGCGGAGACGGGAATCGAACCCGTGTACAGGGCTTTGCAGGCCCTTGCCTAAGCCACTCGGCCACTCCGCCGGATCATGACTCCACAGCAGACTCCTACTGAGGAACCACAGAGCGGATGACGAGACTCGAACTCGCGACCCTCACCTTGGCAAGGTGATGCGCTACCAACTGCGCTACATCCGCGTTCATCACTGACTTCGTGATGTTGAAACAAACCTTATACGAGGGGTTCAAGCGGGTTTCACCGGGGGTACCCGCACCGCCTTCACGGGCCCCCTACCTCGGATGATTCAGCTCAGGTCGTTCGAGATGAGGTGCGTGAGCGCCTCGTCGACGTTGACCCACAGGTGCTCGTTGCCCGGCACGACGACGTCGTAGGTCCGGTCGAGGAAGTCGGCGAGTTCCTGCGCGGAGGCCTCGAACATGGCGTGCCCGGAGGGAGAGCTCAGCTCGATCACGACGACCTCGGGGTCGTCGGCGGCGGGGCGGATCCGGACGTCACCGTCACCGGCGTCGGCGATGAGGCCGTCGGCGAGCAGATCGCGGGCGAACACCCACTCGACCCAACCGGCACGGCCGGTGCGGAACGCGGCCACGACCGCGTACGGGTCCTTCGTGTCGTATCGAAGCTCCACCTGGACCGGGACCGCAGGTGTCCTCGGCGCCAGCAGGTCGAAGACCGCTGTCGAGCGGAGCGTCACGTGGTCGTTGCGCATCGTCGTTACCCTCTTCTCCCTTCCCGGTCAATGAAACGACCGAGCACCTTAGTTGTGACGTGCATGTGGCGAGGAACGCTCGCGATTCGGACGCAGATCACCCCATCGGGTCAGCTTCACTGCGCACAGCGACCGTTTGCACGCGCTCCGTGCCTCCTCGCTCGTTAGCCCGCGTTCAGCGACCCCCATCTTGCTGGGTCTAACCTGAACCCGGTACCGGCTGTTGCGCGAATGTTGGACGTGAGGACATCTCTGGTGGCTGACTCGCCCGGCCCATCCGCCGCGTCACGCGACGGCCGGCCGACCGATTTCGAGCTTGTACAAAGGCTCGCACAGGGCGATCGGTCAGCGTTCGGTGCGCTGTACGACAGGTACGGCACACCAGCATATTCGCTGGCCAAACGCATCTGCGTAGACCCCGAACTGGCCGAGGACGTCGTCCAGGAGGCCTTCCTCGGGCTCTGGCGGCATCCCACCAGGTTCGACCCCACGCGCGGAAGTTTCGGCACCTGGCTGATGACTTTGGTGCACCACCGCGCGGTGGACGCCGTCCGTAAGGAGAACACACAGCGTCGCCGGACTGTTCCCCTCACCGACGACGTCTCACCACCGGCGCAGGGCTCCGACCACGAAGCGTTGGTGAGCGTGGTGAGCGCCGAGGTCAGGGAGGCACTGCGGACGTTGCCGGAAGAGCAGCGCCAAGTCATCGCGCTGGCCTATCTCGGCGGCTACACCCAGTGCGAAGTCGCGAAGCTGACAGGCGTCCCGCTGGGCACTGTGAAATCGCGCACGTTCGCGGCGATCAGACGCCTGAGAGGCACGTTGGGGAACTTGTGGGCCGGCGAGACCGGCGAGACGACAGGAGCGAACCGGTGAACGGCGAGTTGTGCCCTCACGAGGAGCTCGCCGCCGGCTGGGCGATGCACTCCTTGGAGCCGGACGAAGAATCAGTGGTCCGCGACCACCTGCCGACCTGCCCCGCCTGCCAGCGCACGGTGAGGTCGACGCAGGAGGTTATGGCGGGCATCGGCGGCTCGGTCCGCCAGGAGCAGCCACCGCCCCGCCTGCGCGCGAGGCTGATGGAACAGATCGAGCACGTCCCGCAGGAAGTGCCCGCCCCACACCGCCCGCGCCACGCGGCCCCAACCCCTCTGCGCCCGCAACACCGCCGCGGCACCGGCCGCGCGGTGCTGGCCGCGACAGCAGCTCTGGCCGTTCTGGCCGGCGGCGGCTACCTGGGCGTCCGCGTCAACGAACTGTCGGGCGAGGTAGCGGCTTCCCAGGCCCGCACGAACGAGCTGAGCAAGGCGCTGTCCCTGGCCGCCGACCCGGCCACGAACAGGGCGATCCTGCGCACGAACTCCGAGGACGAGGCTGCGATCGTCCTGTCGAACCCGACCTCGGGCGCCGTGATACCGCTGAACCTCAAACCGAACGACTCAGGTCACGTTTACGTGGTTTGGGGTGCGAGCACGAAAGCGCCGGTACCGTTGGCGGTGTTCGACGTGCGCGCGGGCTCGACCGATCCACAGCTGCTGAGCTGGTCGGCCGACGCACACAAACACACGACGTTCGCGGTGTCGCTCGAACCCGGCCGCCAACCCCCTGCGGAACCCTCGCAGGTGCTGGCGGGAGGCCAGGTTGCACCCGCCTGAGCCCCAACAGGATGATCGGCACATGACGAAGCCCGACGTGAAGCCCGACGAGCACAAGGGCTGGCGCCACTGGTTCCGCCGCAACCCGGCGCTGAACCTCGCCTACCGCATCGGCGTGGGCGTGATCGGCGGCCTGGTGCTGGTCGCGGGCGTCATCATGATCCCGTACCCCGGCCCGGGATGGCTGGTGGTCTTCGCGGGCCTGGCCATCCTCTCGACGGAGTTCGAGTGGGCGGGCCGCGTCCTCAAGTTCGCCAAGCGCTACTACGACCGCTGGGTCGAGTGGCTCAAGCGCCAGCCGTCCTGGGTCCGCGGCCTCGTGATGGCCGGCGTCTGCGCCATCGTGCTCGTCACCTGCTACTTCCTCAACGTGTTCGCGCTGGTCGGCGGCTGGTTCGGCCTGGAGTGGAGCTGGTTGCAGAGCCCGATTTTTGGTTCTCGTTGATGATGTTGTAGGCTATGGCCACACCGCGAGAGCGGGACAGCAACACAACAGAACACGGGCGTTTAGCTCAGCGGGAGAGCGCTTCGTTCACACCGAAGAGGTCACTGGTTCGATCCCAGTATCGCCCACAGTGTGTTTTACCTAGTCAGACGGCCTGTCGATGATTTCATCGGCGGGCCGTTTGCGTTGTCGTGGGAGCAATTTGGGAGCACGGCTCGGAGAACACATTCGCGATACCTAAGCGCTCACACCGCTTCCGGCATGCCTTCCATGATCCAGCTCCAGCCGCCGTCCAATTCCCAGCGGCGCTGCAGTTGCTCCAGCATCCTGCCGATCATGGCCTCGGTCACGTGCGAGTAGTTGTCGTGGACATCCCTGCGCTTGTGCCCCAACCGCTCGAACCGCAGCACGCGCGGCACACCGTCCTCGATGAGCCAGGTCTCGTGCGTGTGGCGTAGATCATGAAAGTGCATGCCCACCTTGAGCGGAGCCCAGCCGAGCGCCTCGTTGCCCGCGAGAGCCGGCACCCAGACGCGTTGGCGGAAGTTGGACCGCCGCCGCAACGCACCCCGCGCACCGGGGAACACGAATCGGCAGTCAGGGTTGCGCTCGCGGTGCGCGAGCAACTCCTGCACAAGAAAGGGCGGCAGGTGGATGCCGCGGGCGCTGGCGGGAGTCTTCGGCGGACCGAGCACCAGCTTCTGCCCGCGAACCTCGTGCAGCGCACCGAACTCCGGGTCGACCGCGATGCGCGGATTGTCGTCCAGGTAGGTCCTGACCCACTGCAACCCGGCCAACTCACCCCACCGCATGCCCGTGTAGGCGGCGGTGATCGTCAGCAGCCCGTCGTCTGGCCGCATCCGGCCCGCGATCGCGTCCACCTCGTCGGTGCTGGCGTGTGGGCGTTCGGGCGGAGCGGCGCGCAGCTCGACGGACTCGCTGCTCGGAGTGCCAGGAATCTCGCCGCGATCAATCCGGTCCTGCTTGACCCACTTCGACAACGTCACCGGATGGATACCCAGGTCCACCGCGGTCTGCTTCTGCTCTTTGCCAGCTCGGACCAACGCGACGGCGCGCGCTCGGAACTCAGCGGGGGTACGGACGGGGCACAGTGCACAGCCTCTCGAACAGGCCGCCAGTTAGCCACCAACTCTGGAACCCATCCAGTAGGACAGGTCACTCTGACCGCGAGACCATCACCGCTGCTAGTTAGCCACGACCACTGGAACCCTTCCGGTGGGGCAGGTCACCACTGTCGCCTACTCGTGCAGCAGACCCGCTCGCCAACGCGACCAAGCCGGTAGTGGGTGTCGTCCTGGTGCTGCCCGCAATGCTGCTGGGTATCTGGTCTCCCGTCGCTGAACACCTGACGGCGGTTCGGGAGTCAGGCGATGCGGTCGTCGGGCAGTTCCAGCAGTTCCTCGATCACGCGGCAGGCGGGGCCGGTGCGCTGCCACGAGTACCGCCTCGGTACCAGGGCGTTGATCTCGTCCGCAAACATCCGCGTCGCGATCGCGTTGTTCTCGTCATGCAGGCGGACGATGTCGATGACGTTGCCATGAGCGCGGACACCCACCACGGCGGCGAGCTCACCTCTGTGGTTACGCGGGTAGAGAAACTTGAAGCCACGCAGGATCAGCGCATTGAGCCGGACCGTGGTGCTCGCTATGGCGTCATGCGACGAAGTCATCGAACTCGCCTTCCTTCGCACCCGCCAGGAAGGCCGCGACCTCGGCGCGAGTGAGCACCAGCGCGGGATCTTCCGGGAAGCGGGAGTTCCGCACGGCGATGTGGCCGCCGTCGAGCCGGGCGAGCTCCATGCAGTTGCCGGTCGCGCCGCTGTGCCTGCTTTTCCGCCACGCAGCCTCAGTCAGAAGGACAGCTGGCATCCCGTTGTGGATCGCATCTCCCATAGCCCACCACCTCCCGAGGTCGGTGCATCTGCACGTGCATTTGACTGTGCACGCACAGTAGCAGATGCACTCGCACGGGTAAATGCACGTGCAGATGCACGCGATCAGTGGGCAGCGAAGCTACAGCTCAGCGAGACGCTTGGTCAGCACCTGGCGCGTGCGGTCCGGTGTGTGGGCATCGATGGTCAGCCGGTCGAACATTCGGCCGTACAGCTCAAGCTCCTTGCTCCGGTCGAGATACAGGGCGCCGCCGCCGTGCTCGATGTAAACGATGTCCGGCAGTTCCGGCTCCTCGAACCGCAGCATGGCGAACGAGCTCTCGGCCGCGTAGCCGCTCAGGGCGTACGGCAGAACCTGCAGGGTGATGTGCCTCTGCTTGGTGACGGCGAGCAGGTGCTCAAGCTGACCTCGCAACACCGCCACGCCGCCGATCGGCCGGTACAGCACCGACTCGTCGATCACCGCCCACAGGCGAGGCGCGCCCGGCCGAGCCAGGATCTTCTGCCTGTGCATGCGCAGGGCAACGCGCTGTTCGACCGCTTTGTCCGCGAGTTCAGGGCGGCCGTGGCTCGCGATCGCCCTGGCGTAGTCCTCGGTCTGCAACAAACCGGGCACGAACTGCAGCTCGTACGTGAGAATTCTCGACGCGGCTTCTTCCAGACCGACGTAGTCGTGGAACCAGTCCGGCATCAGGTCGGTGTAGCGATGCCACCAGCCCGGCTGGTTCGAGCGGGCGACCATCTCAAGGAACATGTCCCGATCCGCCTGGTCGGTCACCCCGTACATGGTGAGCAGGTCGGCGACGTCGCGATCCTTCAGACCGACGCGGCCGAGCTCCAGCCTGCTGATCTTCGACTCGGACCCGCGGATGGCGAAGCCCGCTTCACTGCGCGAGATGTCCGCGGTCTCGCGCAGCCTGCGCAATTGAGCGCCGAGCACGATCCGCAGCGCCGTCGGACCACCAGGCCGGACGTTCGCCGAGGAGTTGGAGTCAGCAGTCGCCATCAGGGCTCCTCCTTAGCGTTCTGACCTCACGCGCGCCAGTACTGACAGAACAATCCACTCGAAAGGCGGTTGCTGCAGATCCATCAGCGCAAGGTTGATCACTGTACGTGCACCGGGGTCACGTTCACGCATTCGACCCATGGGCAGACGCTCGCCGCGGTGTGATCTGATACACAGAACGCCCTGCCATGTCTACGATTGTGAGGTTCGTGATGCCCGACACCGATGTGCCCGTCTACATCGATACGACCAAGGCGAGCATCGCCCGGGTTTACGACGCCTTCCTCAACGGCAAGGACAACTACGAGATTGACCGTGAGGTCCTGCGGCGGGTTCAGCAGGTCGCGCCGGAAGCACAGACCCTGGCGTTCGACAACCGCAACTTCCTGATCCGCGCCACCCGCTTCATCGCGAGCCAGACCGGCATCACCCAGTACCTGGACTGCGGATCGGGTCTGCCCACGGCGGAGAACACCCACCAGGTGGCGCAACGGATTCAGCCGGAAGCGCGCGTGGTGTACGTGGACAACGACCCGGTGGTGCTCGCGCACGGCCGGGCATTGCTTGAGGAGAACGACCAGACGCACTTCTCGGCTGCGAACATCTTCCACCCCAAGGAAATCCTTGAGGACCCGGTCGTGCGCAAGCACATCGACTTTTCCGAGCCGATCGCGTTTTTTCAGCTCGGGACTCTGCACCACTACGACGGTGAGATCAGCCCGCAGGAGATCATGCGCGAGTACATCGACGCGCTGCCCTCCGGCTCCTACGTGGCGCTCAGCCACTTCCTCGATCCGCAGACCGAGGAGCACAGCGATCTCGCCCGTCGCATGGAGGACACGTTCCTGCACAGCCCGATGGGCACCGGGCGTTTCCGCACCCGCGACGAGATCGAGGGCATGATGGCCGGACTCGAACTGGTCGATCCCGGTCTGTCGCTGTGCGCGGACTGGTGGCCGGACGGTCCGCGCATCACGCCACTTCCTCCCGTGTCCTACTGCATCGCAGGCGCTGTGGGTCGCAAGCCCTGACCTCGACAAGACCGGATCGTGTGCGCCGCAGGCAGCACGCTGAGCACGCCGACAGGCAAAGGCAGCGCGGTCGAGGCGGCAGACCGTCGCGTTCGACCAGGCCGCGAACCGGTTCCTCGACTGGCGCAAGACCACCCAGGAGTGCGTTCGATGCCGGTGGCCCCGAAGGTCGCCTACCGCAAGCTGGTCGACCGGCTGGGGTCTGAGCCGCTGCGGTTGCCGGACGGCCGGTTGCGATCGCGCGCTCATGCCGTCAGCAAGCGTCGGTCGCCCGCGAACAGTGCGGCCATTTCGCGAAACCGCTGATGTCGAGCGCATCGAGTGCCAGCAATGCGACGGTCATGGCTGTTTCCCGTCTTGATGGACTACGCGGTAACGCAGATGTGTGGCGTCGCGGCCTTCGAGCCGGCGGACGAGCTCCAGTTCGATGTGGTCGAGTCCCGTCGGCGCGAACAGCCGCCGTCCGTCGCCCAGCAGTACGGGAACAACGTGCAGTTCGAGTTCGTCGAGCTGGCCGGCTGCCAGCAACGCCTGCGCCGCACTCGCGCCGTGGACCAGCACGACTCGATCTCCCGCTGCTTCTCGGGCCTCAGCGGCACACGCGTTGACGTCGGTGTAGTACTTCGCGCTACCCGGAGGCTCGTCGGCCGGGTCGACGTGGTGTGTGAGCACGTGGATCGGCACTCCGTCGTGGTGGTCGCCTTGCCAACGACCAGCCAGCTCGAACGTGCGGCGTCCGGATATCACGGCACCGGTTGCCAGGGCCTCGGCGTACACCTGCCCGTTGATGCCCTCGGACATCCGGTCGTCGAGCCAATTGAACAGCCGCCCTCCGTTGCGGCCGAGTTCCTGGCCCGGCCGGTCGTCCGGTCCGGCGATGTACCCGTCGACCGACATGGACATGTACAACCGCAGTGGTGTCCTACCGATCTTCGATTTCCTTCCTCTGGCTGGTCGGTGGCGGTGCCGCCGGTGTGGCGTCTGGGCCACTGGACAAATCCGATCCGTTGACCGTCCGCCGCTCTTGCCCGTACGTCGATCGCGCGGCGCCGGATTCGACACGAGGTGCGAGATCCCCCTCCCACAGATGGCCAAGCCCCTTGATCAGGTTGCGTCGGCACACCACCGTCCACAACGACCTCACCGGTCAAAGCGCGCGCACCGCTGCACGACATCCAGCACGTGGCTATGGCCCGATCAGCGGGTGGACCGCCACACGTCCCCGTCAGCTCATGCCGCCGACCGTGCACTCCGGCCTCAGACGAGACAGAGCCGATGAGTCTTGGGAGCACGGAGTGGGAGCAGATTGGAAGCAACTCCACGCGTTGAGCGCGCTGAAACGGTCCTCAATGGACCTTAACCGGCCCTCGCCAACCTGCAGACGTCTCGTTTTCGCAGGTCAGCGCAGTCTTGTTGCCATAGTTCACACCGAAGAGGTCACTGGTTCGATCCCAGTATCGCCCACAGTGTGTTTTACCTAGTCAGACGGCCTGTCGATGATTCCATCGGCGGGCCGTTTGCGTTGCATTGGGAGCAAATTGGGAGCACGGGCTCCTGAACACATTTGCGATACCTAAACGTTCACACCGCTTCGTCGAGTCCTTCCATGATCCAGGACCAGCCACCGTCCTCCTCCCAGCGGCGCTGCAGCTGCTCCAGCATCCTGCTGATCATGACGTCGGTCACGTGCGAGTAGTCGTCGTCGACGTCCTTGCGCTTGTGCCCCAGCCGTTCGAGCCGCAGCACGCGCGGCACACCGTCCTCGACGAGCCAAGTCTCGTGGGTGTGCCGTAGATCGTGGAAGTGCATCTCCTGATTGAGCGGAGCCCACCCGAGTGCCTCGCTGCCGGCCAGCGCGGGCAACCACACGCGCTGCCTGAAGTTGGACCGCCGACGCAACGCACCTCTGACCCCAGGGAATACGAACCTCGAGTCAGGGTTGCGCTTGCGGTGCGCGAGCAACTCCTCGACGAGAAACGGCGGCAGGTGCACCTCGCGGGCGCTGGCCGGAGTCTTCGGCGGACCGAGCACCAGCTTCTGCCCACGAACTTCGTGCAGCGCACCGAACTTCGGGTCCACCACGAGCCTCGGGTTCCCGTCCAGGTAGGTCCTGATCCACTGCAGTCCGGCCAGCTCACCCCACCGCATGCCCGTGTAGGCGGCGGTGACGGTCAACAGCCCGTCATCGGGCCGTATCCTGCCCGCCAACGCATCCACCTCGTCGGTGCTGGCATGTGGGCGTTCGGGCGCGTCCTCGAAGTTGATCCTCAACTTCCGGCACGGGTTCGAGCCGATCAGCTGCTCGTCAACAGCTTCAGCAAGGATCTGCGAGAAGAGCACGAGGATGTCCTTCGCGCTCTTGTCCGCGAGGTTCTTGCGGAGCGTGTTGTTCACCCAGCCCTTCACCTTGATCCGCGCGATGTCACCGATCGCCATGCCGGACCAGCGGGGCAGGATGTGGTTGCGGATGTGCGAGCTGTAGGTCGACCACGTCATCGCGGTGCCCCCGTGTGCATCCGACCACTCCCGAATCCACTCGTCGATTCTGGTCTTCGCCAGCCGGGGATCAGCGAACTGCTGGCGCCGCTGGTCGGACTCCACGTCGGCCGCACGATTGTTGGCCGCCGCTTCGGTCTCGAACCCCTTTTCCGAGAACATGGTTCCATCGTCAAGCCGGTAGCGGACGCGCCAATCGCATCCGTGTTTCTCTACCCAAGCCACAGTTTGCCCTCCACAGAGTTTTATGACTACGCCTGATCGACGCAGTGCATATGGACGCTCGTTTTAGGGAGAAGGGCAAACTAAATGTGTTCTTCACAGGTAGAGCGGTTCGCGCCGCCGCTAGCGTGGCTCGATCTGAGGCTCCGACTACGGCGCCTGCGATCAGCCCGGCCACGGTCAGCGACTACCGGTCGCGCGGCGTCGGACGCGATCCGCTGAATGAGGTTCACCCCGGGCAGTGGACACCGAGTTAGCAGGACCACGGGTCTTGCTGGAAGGATGTCCGTATGCCTCCTCGTAAGCGCCGGTCGTACACGGCGGAGTACAAGGTCGAGGCTGCGCATCGTGTGATCGATTCCGGTCGGACGATCAGCGAGGTTGCCCGCGAGCTGGGGATCGACGCGGGAATGTTGAGCGTCTGGGTCAAGGACGAGCGGCGCCGGGTCGCCGCGGCCGAGGCCCACGGGGAGAGCCCGCTGGAGGTGGCGGAGCGGGCCGAGCTGCTGCGGTTGCGCAAACAGGTGGCCGAGCTGGAGAAGGACAACGCGTTCCTGGTAAAAGCCTCGGCGTACTTTGCCGCGATGCAGAAGAACCGGCCCGGTTCGCTCTGATGGCCAAGTACGCCGGCCCCGACGACATCGCCGGCGTGACCGAGTGCGAACGCTTCGCGGTCCGGCGCATGGCGCGACTGCTGAAGGTGTCCACCTCCGGCTACTACGCACATGTGAAACGGTGTGCCGCAACGGCGTTGACACCTCGTCAGCAGCGCCGCGCGGACCTGGAGGTGAAGATCACCCAGGCGCACAAGGACTCTCCCGCGGCACCTACGGGTCGCCGCGGATCACCGCCGAGTTGCGGGATCAGGGCGAGGTGGTCAGCGCCAAGACCGTCGCCAAAGTCATGGCCGACATCGGGATCGAAGGCATCAGCCCGCGCACGTTCAAAGTCAGAACAACCGTGACCGACCCGTCCGCGTCGTTCCCGCCGGATCTGGTCGACCGCCGGTTCGACCAAGGCCAGCCGGACGCCGTGTGGCTGACCGGCATCACGTATTTGTCTTGTGGTGAGGGCGAGTGTTCCTGTGCGCGATCCGGGACGGACACTCCCGCACGGTTCTCGGCTACAGCGTCGCCGACCACATCAATGCCGAGATGGTCACCACCGCGATCGAGGCCGCGGTGACCGCCCGCGGCGGTGACTGTCGTGGCACGGTCCTGCATTCCGACCGCGGCGGCGAGTACACGGCGAATCTGACCACGCAGGCGTGTTTCCGGCACGGCCTGCGCCGGTCGATGGGCGCGGCCGGGATCTGCTGGGACAACAGCCCCGCCGAGTCGTTCTGGTCGACGTTCAAGCACGAGGAGTTCTACCGGCACGTCTACGGCACGAAGACGGAACTTGTTGCCGCGATTGACAATTGGATCCGTTTCTACAACAGTACGCGGCGGCACTCCAAGCTCGGCATGCGCAGTCCCCGCGACTACGAGAAGTCACTCCGAGCAGCTGCCTGAACTTCTTAAAGGTCCTAACAGAATCGCTGGACGTGGCGGTAGCAGATGATGCAGGTGGCGAGGCCGAGGAAGGCTTCGTGGATGTCGTCGCGGCGTTCCCAGCGGATGCGTAGCCGTTTCATGCCGTGGTACCAGGCGATAGTGCGTTCGACGACCCAGCGGACCTTGCCGAGGCCGGAGCCATGGGGTTCTCCACGGCGGGCGATCTGGGTGGCGATTCCCTTGGCGCGCAGGCGTCGGCGGTACTTGTCGTGGTCGTAGGCGCGATCTCCGTAGACGGCGCCGGGGCGGCGGCGAGGCCGGCCGCGCCGGCCACGTACGTCCGGTACGGCGTCGAGCAGCGGCTCGAGTTGCGTGACGTCGTGCCGGTTGCCGCCGGTGAGCGTGGCCGCCAGCGGGATTCCGCCGCCCTCGGTCAGGAAGTGGTGCTTGGAGCCCGGTCGGGCGCGGTCGACCGGGCTCGGACCGCTTTTGGGCCACGCCGGGCGGCGCGGACATGCGAGGAGTCGATCACGCAGCGGTCCCAGTCGAGCCTGTCGGCCGCGTGCAACTCGGCCAGCAGCACCGCGTGCAGCCGTGTCCACACCCCAGCGCGGTTCCATTCCTCGAGCCGGCGCCAGCAGGTCATCCCCGAGCCGAAGCCCAGCTCCTGCGGCAGGAACTCCCACTGGATCCCGGTGTGCAGCACGAACAAGATCCCGCACAGCACCTGCCGATCGGGCAGCCGCCGACGTCCTGGGTTCCGCGGCCTGCGCGGCACCACCGGCAGCAATGGCTCGATCCGCTCCCACAGATCGTCCGAGACGATCCACGGCGGTAGCTCACCCCTCCTCACGGTCAAACATGATCCACATCGGAGCGGACCGATGCCATCACCTTGATCATTTTGTTAGGAGCTCTTAAGCCCCTGTCCACCGTTCGGGGTGAACCTCACAGCACCCGCTCGCAGTCGGTGAGGGTTGCCTCGTACAGCGGGATCGCCCGGCCCAGATCACCCGCCGACTCGTAGGCGCTGGCCAGGTTGTTCCGCGAGATCAGCATCCGGCGGTTCGCCAGCGCGGTGCGAAACCGAGCCGCCCGCTCAGACAGACTGGGAGGCAGCGGCTCGTCACCTTCCACGACCGTTCGCAGTAGCGAAGCCAACGCGTCCTCGGCGGAGACCGGTTGTCCTAGGTCGTAACCCTGCAGGTCAAGGTAAAGGTCACCGTCCGGGAATCGGTGGCGTACGCGATGCGCCCAATGCACGGCCAGCGCTGTCTTCCCGCCCCTGGCATCCCGGACACCGCCGAGATAACCACAGGGCCGGTGTCCTGCGCATTCTCCAGCAGGCTGTCCAGCACTTCGATCTCGGCTTCACGCCCAGAGAAACCCACGACATCCGCTGGCAACTGGCGAGGGGTCTGCACCGCCGGTCGCCACGGCTGCGACACCCTGACCCGGACATCTCCGTGAACGTCACCGGCCTCTACCACTGCTCCGATCACGTTGGTGGCCTCGTTCTCGGTCCGCCGCTCGCCCACCCGACAACCGTAGCGGCGCGGCGACATGGGCAGCCCACCTCACGACGCGCCGCGCCATGGGACCGCCCGCTCGGCGGCATGAGCGGACGTTGGGCCACTTGGCCACTTGGTCGATCTTTGCGGTCGCGAGATCGAGGATGACGACTTGTTTGTTCGTATTCGGTCGGGTGGTTAGCGCAGTATCGCGAACGCGGCGGCTCTGACTTGCTCGTCGTCGGTGAAGGTGCGCCATCCTCCGGAGGAGGCGATCCGCTGCGGGTTGTCGATGATGGCTTGGGCTGTCGAACGGATGCGATCGTCGATCACGCCGATGTCGAGCAGGTAGCGCAGGGCGACGGTGCGGACCGGTAGGCCGTTGCCCTGCGCGAGAGGTTGTGACAGCTCCACGAGAACGTCCACGGCGTCGGTCGGGTCGCCGGTGAACCGTCACGGATTTGAGACCGCTTCCGTTCTTGAGGAAGACGGTCGTCATCATGTCGAAGCGTTACCCGCCCGAGGTTCGTGAGAAGGCCGTGCGCCTGGCCCTTGAGCGTCTCGATGAGTTCGAGTCCCCGTATGCCGCCGCCAGGGCGATCGGCCCGATGGTCGAT